>VMEU01000003.1 GCA_007375675.1 Parcubacteria group bacterium Greene0416_39
CATCACCGGATCTTTGATCAATTGCAGAATCACCCGATCGGCTTCAATATCCAGTCCCGTAAACTGGCATTGGATTTCTTTGCCCTGCTCCTGAGCCAGGCGGCGCAACATTTTCGGAAAACTCTGAAAAATCGAGGCGAGAACTTCTGAAAAAACCGTGTCTGCAATTGACAAAGCGGTTCCTGCAAAGCTCTTTGAACAAGAGAAATCTCTCACAAGATTTTTTTCGGCTTCAGGTTCTCGAGTTGTAGATACAAAATCTTCAGGAACTATTACCGTTTTTAACAAGAGAGATGTCCCCCAGATTCTTGTGGCAAATACCCGTTTCATTTCACAAGAAGGCAGGCTGTTTCGCTTGAGCCAACGGGTGACTGTTCCTGCTGTTTCAGGAACTGTTCCTGGTTCTCTTGCGGTTTCCGTGGCCGCGGCAGAAGGAGGAGAAGAATACAACATCAACCCTTCAAATTTTTCTCTTCCAGGGCTTGTAGGGTCTCCCTTGTATACTTTGGTCTACGGGAAGTCTCAAGAAGCAATGTCAGGAGGTTCAAAGAAAACGCAGGCCATAGTGACCAATTCAGACATACAAAACGCCAGAGAAACGCTTGCTGCAGACACTACAAAACTCGTAAAAGACGCGCTCCTCTCTTTGATTCCTAGCACCTACACGGTGCAGGATCAAAGCATTACCACAAGAGTGCTGGAAGCTTCTACCCCTGTGAAAGAAGGCGCGGCTTTGGATCAGTTTACTTTTGCCGTAAAAGTCCGAGCCCAGGCGCTTGTATTCCAGCAGCAAGACTTGGAGACGCTTTCTCATGAGTTTCTTTTGGAGAGTCTCAAGGGCGAGGAGCGCGTCCATGAAGAAACGTTCCGTGCTCTATACACTGTGCGATCGATTGACATGAAAGCAGGAGTCATTTTCTTGGAAGGTGATGTTGAGGCTGCAGTTTACCTTGAACCCTTTTTTGGAGAACTGAAGAACAGCCTTGTTGGCAAGAAAAAAGGAGAAGCAGAAGTTTTTCTTCTTGCCAATCCCGCAGTTGCAAGATTTAATCTTTCCTTGTGGCCTTTTTGGATGACCGTTGTTCCTCAAGATCCAGATAAGTTAGAGTTGTCTCTTCGACTTGACTCGTAGAGCCTTTTTTGCTAGTCTATACATTATTGCGGGATGAATGATTTAAAACCTCAGCGATTGATAAAAACAGGCGAGGTCCTTGAGGCCTTGCCAAGTTTGAAATTTAAGGTTAAGCTTGAGGACGGCAGCCAGATTTTGGCCTACCTTTCAGGGAAACTTATGTTGCACAAGATCCGTATACTTCCTGGAGACAAGGTTCAAGTAGAATTAACCCCTTATGACGCTACGAGAGGAAGGATCGTCTACCGAAACAAGTAAAGTTTTATCAGCATAAATCAGCAAGTATCTGTATTAATCAGCGGTGAGCAACAGCGAACATGAGAGTAAGAGCATCAATACAAAAATTATGCGCCAACTGTAAAACCGTAAAGCGTTCAAGAAGGCTCTACGTCATCTGCAAGAATCCGAAACATAAACAGCGCCAAGGATAGTCTTTTTTGTATGCCACGACTTTTAGGGATTACCATCCCAGACAAAAAGAACATTGATATTTCTTTAACCTATCTCTACGGCGTAGGAGTGAATTCTGCGCGTGACATTTTAAAACAAGCAGGCATTGATCCCTTCAAGAAAGCAGGCGATTTGAAACCCGAAGAGCTGAATCATTTAAAAGAAATCATTGAGAAGAGCTACAAAATTGAAGGGGAGTTAAGGAGAGAGATAGCCGGGAATATCAAAAGGCTAAAAGAAATTGGCTCCTGGCGAGGGATGAGGCACATGAAAGGGTTGCCTGCGCGGGGCCAGCGCACAAAAACCAACAACAGGACTGTTCGAGGAAACGTGAGAAAGACCGTAGGGTCAGGGAGAAAACCAGCAGCAACACCCACGTAAAAAATGCAAATCAACAAATGACTGCGAATGATGCAAATTCAATACTATTCGCGGCATTCGCATACTATTTGTAAATTCGCATTATCATTATGGGAAAGAAACGAGTCGCACAAAAGCAAGGAGAAGAAATTAAAACAACGCCTTCTGCCCCCGAGGCTCCAGTTCAGAAAGGATCTAAGGAGGGCCGAGTGTACGTTTATTCTTCCTATAATAATACAATTATTTCCCTTACCGATCCCAAGGGGAATGTTTTAGCTTCTTTGTCGGCAGGGCGCATGGGCTTTAAAGGAACCCGCAAGTCAACTCCATTTGCAGCTTCCAAAGTTGCCGATGCCATTTTTCAGCTTGCAGAAACCAAGGGTATCAGCAAGGTTGAGATTTTTATTAAAGGAGTTGGCGCGGGGAGAGATTCTGCACTTAGGTCCCTTGGCGGCAAGACATTTGAGATTATGGGAATTAGAGATATTACCCCGGTGCCGCACAACGGCCCGCGGCCGCCCAAAGTAAGACGAGTATAATGCAAATCCGCAAATGACTGCGAATGTACAAATACGAGTATTCGCGGCATTCGCATATTATTTGTAGATTTGAATTTTTATTATGCAAAAAGGAGTTGTAAGAAAAAGACCGCCCTCCAAGCCTTCCTCATACGGAATGCAGCTGCAAGAGAAGCAATCAATGAAGCGTGAGTACGGGCTTGACGAGCGCCAGTTTAAGAGTTTGGTAAAAGGAATACTTGGAGCAAGGAAAAAGGGAGAAGCTTCACAGCTTCTGCTCCAAAATCTGGAAACGAGGTTAGATAGTATTGTATTTCGCATAGGCATGGCAGAAACCCGTGCGCAGGCAAAGCAACTCGTGTCTCACGGCCATGTTGCAGTGAACGGGAAACCCGTTGACATTCCTTCCTACCATTTACAATTAGGTGATGTGGTTGGGGTAAGAGCAAGTTCTGCAAAGAAGCCGTTCTTTGTGAACTTAAAGGTTGCTTTCCAAAAGTACCAACCTCTCCCCTGGATTGAACTTGAAAAAGACAAACTGGAAGCAAAACTTGTAAAGCTTCCAACGAGAGAAGAAATAAAACCTTCGGTCGAAATCCCTCTTATATTTGAGTTTTATTCACGTTAATATTTTATATGATTCCATTATCTCAAACAACTAAGCTCGTAGAAAAAAAAGGGAATGCCGCATCTTTTGAGATTGAGGCTTTGTATCCTGGATACGGAGTTACCATAGGCAACACGCTTCGCCGGGTTTTGCTTTCTTCTATGGAAGGAGCCGCGGCAACTCAGGTGAAGATAAAAGGAGCTTCTCATGAGTTTTCCACAATCCCAGGGGTGCTGGAAGACGTTATCACCATTCTTTTGAACCTTAAGCAGATGAGATTCAAAATGCATGGCGAGGGGCCCATACGAGCAATTTTGCAAGTGAAAGGAGAGAAAGAAATTAAAGGTTCCCATTTTAAACTTCCTCCTGAAGGAGAACTCATCAATCAAGATGTGCACATTGCAACCCTAACGGCAAAAACAGCTGAGCTTGATTTAGAACTTCAGATTGAAAAAGGCGTAGGGTATGTTCCAGCCGAAGAAAGAAAGCAGGGCAAGAAAGAAGAAATCGGGGTTATTGCCCTCGATGCAATTTTTACTCCCGTGTCAAGAGTAAGTTTCAAGGTAGAGAATATGCGCGTGGGAGAAAGAACAGACTTTGATAAAATTTCTCTTCAAATTGAGACCGATGGAACCATAACGCCAGAAGACTCCCTCTGGAGAGCAGCAGAAATTCTCAGATCACAGTTTGAACTGATTGGGCAAGGCGTGAAGCCAGAAGAAAAAGTGAAGGTAGAGAAGCCAGTAAAGAAAACCGCCTCAACGGCGGTCCGCCGACGAGGCGGAAAGAAAAAGTTATGAGAAAGACCTTTGGAGCAAAACTTTCAAGGGAGCGAGCGCAAAGAATAGCGCTTTTAAGAGCGTTGGCTTGCGCATTGGTTCAAAGAGAGAAAATGGAAACTACAACAACCAAGGCAAAGGAAGTTTCAAGACTTGTGGAGCGGCTTATTACGAAAGCAAAGAACAAAGATCACAAAACGCTCAATTCGTTTCTTGGAGCGCGCCTTGCAAAGAAACTTGTAGATGTGATTGCGCCAAAGTTCAAAGATCGCAAAGGCGGGTACACAAGAATATCAAAACTGGGAGTGGCTAGATCAACCGGCGCTCCCATGGCCATTGTTGAGTTTGTATGAACCAAATAGTAAGAAAAACTCATACCGTAGACGCAACAAGCAAGGCACCAGGGAGGCTTGCAACCGAAATCGTCTATTTGCTGGAAGGCAAAGGAAAAGCATACTTTGCCCCCCATATGGATGTTGGAGATTTTGTTATTGTGAAGAATATTAAGAAACTGCGCTTTACAGGCAGGAAGCTTAAGAACAAGACGTATTATCGTCATTCAGGGTACTTAGGTGGGTTAAAAGCAGAAACCTTAGACAAGTTTTTCGAAAGAAAGCCAGGCGAAGTGTTGAGAAAGATGATTCTTGGCATGCTTCCAAAAAACAGGTTGAGGCCTTTACAGATTAAGCGTTTGAAAGTGGAGGTATGACAACAAAAAAAGAACTCGGAAATTATATTGAAGGTCTTGGTGCGCGCAAGACTGCGAGCGCGAGGGTGCGAATTATAGAAGGAGGCAACGCCAGCTTTGTGGTGAACGGAAAACCCTCGGAGCAGTATTTTCAAGACGCAGAAGACAGAAAAATATGTCAGGAGCCCCTTGAAAAAGTAGAGGGAAAGAAATTTGAGATTTCAGTGCAAGTGGGAGGCGGAGGCGTGCGTTCCCAGGCCGAAGCTGTGCGCCATGGTATTGCCCGCGCTCTTGTTGTTTGGAATCCAGAACTGCGAGCAACTCTTAAAACATATGGATACCTCAAGCGCGACCCTCGCATGAGGGAGCGCAAGAAATTTGGACTCGTGCGTGCCCGCCGCGCAAGGCAGTGGAGAAAGAGATAAGTCTAACGTCCCAGCCAACCTGGGGCGTTTTGTTTTGACAGAAAGCATGGTTTAGGATAGAGTGGAAGCACTTAAAATGGAGAAATTTGTTATTATAGGGGGGAAACCTTTGGAAGGGGAGATTGATGTGCGGGGGGCAAAGAATGCCGCATTTCCTCTTTTGGCTGCCACTATTCTTACACAGGAAGATTGCGTGATAGGCAATCTTCCCTTAATAGAAGACGTGTATCGGAGCATTGAGATTTTACAGAGCATGGGTGCTCAAGTTGACTGGCTTGAAGAGAGAAAAATTCGGGTGAATACCAAGAACCTTAATCCCGCAACTCTCAATCGCGATCTTGTGCTAAAACTCAGAGGCTCTGTTTTATTTTTTGGGCCTTTGCTCGCTCGTTTTGGCAAAGTTGTTCTTCCTCAGCCAGGAGGGGATATTATTGGAGCAAGGCCTATCAGCACGCACCTTGACGCGTTTTCCCAGCTTGGAGTGAGCATTGCTCCTTCTGACGGCGGCTTCCTCATGGAGTTTGATGGAACGCTTAAGTCGCAAGAGGTGGTACTTAGTGAATTTTCAGTTACTGCAACTGAAAATCTTTTGCTCTTTGCGAGCTTGCAAACAGAACCTATTGTTCTGAAAATCGCAGACCAAGATTATCAAGTGCAAGAGTTAATGAAAGTGTTGGAGAAAATGGGCGTGGTGTTCCATATGCCAGAGCTCCACACTATTGTGATAGAAGGTAGAAAAGCTCTAGTGGGGTTTACCCATTCTTTAATGTATGACCCTATTGAGGCAGGAACCTTCATTTTGCTTGGCGCAGCAGCAAAAGGGAATGTGCTGGTAAAGAACGTGGAGCTCAAGTTTTTGGATCTTTTTTTCAAGAAACTGAAAGATTACAGAATATTGGTTGAGCTCATAAAAAAAGAAGGAGGGCTTGGAGACGTGAGAGTGCTTCCTTCTTCCGATATGGCAATAGATAAAATACAGAGTTGGATTTATCCTGGCGTGCATTCAGACTTGCAGAGTGCATTTGGAGTGCTTGCAACTCAAACGCCAGGTTCCACCCTACTGCACGACCCTTTGTATGAAGGAAGATTGAAATACTTGGAAGAGCTGACAAAAATGGGGGCAGAGATATATATCGCAGATCCTCACCGCGCGATTATCAATGGCCCAACACAGCTCTATGGAGCAGACCTGGGCACTTTTGACTTGCGGGGAGGAGCAGCTCTCATTATTGCCGCCCTTGTTGCAAAAGGAAAAAGCACAGTGAATAATATCTACCAGGTAGACAGAGGATATGAGAAGATAGAAGAAAGACTTCAGAAATTAGGAGCAGACATTAAAAGGATATGAGTCTGTTTGTAAAGAAAATTGGCATTGACCTTGGCACTGCAAATTCTTTGGTGTTTGTGCCAGGGAAAAAAGTGGTGGTGCAAGAGCCCTCTGTGGTTGCGGTGTCTTTGTATAACAACAGAATTTTAGCCGTGGGAAAGGCCGCGAAAGAAATGACAGGGAGAACTCCAGACACGATCCGGGTTTACCGTCCTATGCGAGACGGCGTTATTGCAGACTTCAGAGTTACCTTGGCAATGATACGGTATTTTTTGCGCAAGGTGGTGCCAAGATATCAGTTTTTCAAGCCAGAAGTTTTAGTTGCAGTTCCCGCTGGCATCACGTCTACTGAAAAGAGAGCGGTTGTTGAAGCAGCGATTCTTGCGGGGGCAAGGGCTGCATACGTTGCAAAAGAACCTATTTTGGCTGCTATTGGAGCTGGCATTCCCATTAATTCTTCTTCCGGGCACATGATTGTGGATATTGGCGGAGGAACCTCGGAAGCTGCAGTCATTTCTTTGGGAGGCATCGTGTCCTCCACTTCTTTAAGGGTTGCAGGAGATAAAATGAATGAAGCTGTTGGCGAGTACATTAAAAAGAAATATAACCTTGCCATAGGAGAAACCACAGCCGAAGACATAAAGATTAAAATTGGGACGGCGCTGCCAGAAAAGAATGAACAAACGCTGGAAATTAGGGGAAGAGATTTGGTTCAGGGGTTGCCAAAGAACATTAAAATCTCTTCCAACGAGGTTGCTGAAGCCCTCGAAGATCCCTTGCGCGAGATTGTACAGGTTGTGAAAGTACTTTTGCGCGATACTCCTCCTGAATTGTCTGCGGATATTATGGATAAAGGCGTCATCCTTTCTGGTGGAGGTTCTCTTTTGAGAAATCTTGACCAGCTTCTCTCAAAGTCTCTTGGTGTTCCTTGTTTTCTTGCCGACGATCCTTTAACGTGCGTTGCAAGAGGAACAGGCGTGGTGCTTGAAAACCTTGAGGCATACAAACAAAGCATCATGACAAAGAGATGAGCAATGACCAATGACTAATCTTGACTACCTTGTATCGTCAGCTAAGCTAGGTACTCTTGCTCACGCGTATTTGCTGTTTGGAAATGACAAAAAGGGGAAAGACAAAACCATTTTTGCATTTTGTGAGTTTCTCTTAGGTTCGGGAACTCATCACGGGGATTTGCACATCATTGATTCCTTGGGCAAAGAAATCACAATTAGCCAGATACGAGATCTTGAGCTTGTATTGGCTCTTGGCGCGTGGAATTCTCCCTGGAAGATTGCAGTGGTAAGAAAAGCGCACCTCATGAACCTGCAAGCCCAGTCTGCGTTTTTGAAGCTTTTGGAAGAACCAAAAGGCAGCACCGTATTTTTACTGGAAACAGACCATGCGCTGGCGCTTCTGCCCACGATACGCTCTCGAGTTCAGGAGATTCGCTTCTGGAAGTTTCCCGCAATAGCTGAACAGGTTTCAGCAGAGGTGCAAAAGAAGTTTGGTGATCTTGCGGTCCAGCCTTTATACAAGCGATTTCTCTTTGCCAAAACACTGTACGAATCCCCAGGAGAAATCCAGCAATTCCTTGAGGAATTCATTGCATATCTTCGCCAAGGCTTACCCTCCAATTTGCGTCTTGTGAAACTCGCGCAGGAAACTTCTGCATTACTCCAGACTACCAACGTGAGCGCGCGATTAGCATTGGAACGCCTCTTTCTTTATGCTACAGATAAAGTATGAATGCTATCCTCGCTTCAACAAAGCAAGAGTTTGATAAGGCCTTAGACTTTTTGGAAAGGGAACTTACAAAGATACGCACCGGCCGGGCGTCTCCTGCTTTGGTGGAAGACATTCAAGTAGAAGCATTCGGCAAAAGGATGCCATTAAAGCAACTGGCAGCTATTTCATGCCCTGAACCCAGGCAAATCCTTATTCAACCTTGGGATGTTTCATACCTTGAACCAATTGAAAAAGCGCTCCAAAAAGCAGACTTGGGCACGAGCCCTATCGTAGACAAAAATATGATACGAGTTCACCTTCCTTCTTTAACGCAAGAGTACCGGCAAAACCTTGCAAAGCTTCTTTCTTTAAAAGGAGAGCAGACAAAGCAGGTGATGAGAAGATGGAGAGAACAAGCGTGGGGTACAATCCAAGACAAGGTGAGGAAAGGGGAGCTTCGAGAAGGCGATAAGTTCAAAGGTAAGGAAGAACTCCAAAAGCTCCTAGACGAAAATACCAAAAAGATAGAGGAATTGCTGGAACGCAAACTCAAAGAAATCCAGTTGTAATTTATGGTACTATCTGTTTTGATTGCAATTTTGAGTATTTTGGCTTTGATCGTTCTCCACGAGCTGGGACATTTTCTGTTGGCAAAGAAATTTAACGTAAAAGTGGAAGAGTTTGGCGTTGGCATTCCACCCAGGGTTATTGGCAAAAAAATAGGGGAAACCATATATTCTTTGAATCTTTTGCCCATTGGAGCTTTTGTGAAGCTTTTAGGGGAAGAAAAAAGCATGAAAGACCCCAGGAGCTTTAGCGAGAAATCCCTATTTCAGAAGGTTGTTATTGTGGCAGCAGGAGTTGTTGCCTTTTGGCTGTTTTCTATCGTGACGTTTATGATCTTGGCAGCAAGTTCTGGCATTCCAATGGCAGTTGAAGATGAAACGACACAAAGAATATCAAATTCTCATGTTCAAGTTGTGGGAATAGCTCCTGATTCTCCCGCAAAAGAGGCAGGTCTTAAACTTGGAGACAGGATTGTAGAAGTTGTCTCGCGAGAGGTAGACAAAGTAAGCGAGGTGCAAGAGGCAACAGAAAAACTAAAAGGCAAGGAAGCAACTTTTACTATTCAAAGAGGAAAAGAAACATTACAAGTAAACCTTGTGCCAAGAGCAGATCCTCCTGAAGGGGAAGGCCCTATGGGAGTGGCTTTGTCTCGGCAAGCTTTTGTGCACTATAGCTGGTATGAGGCGCCTGTTCAGGGTGTTGTAATAACAGCAAGGGTGACCTGGGAGATAATTCAACAGCTTGGAGGCACGCTTGCAAGGGTGTTTGCAGGTAAGGGTCTTCCAGGAGGCATTGACGTTGCAGGGCCCATTGGTATTGTGCAGATTCTTTCAGGTTCTCTTGCTTTGGGCCTGCCTTCTTATCTTTCGTTTCTTGCAACTCTTTCTATTTACCTTGCTTTGTTTAACATTCTTCCCATTCCCGCAGTAGACGGCGGGAGATTGTTCTTTTTGGGTTTGGAGTTTTTGAGAAAGAAACCTCTTTCTGAAAAGTTTGAAGGCCGCGTAAACGCAGTTTCTTTTGGCATTCTCATTTTCATCTTGCTCGCCGTCACCTTCCGCGACCTCACCAAACTCTTTTAGTGCGTCATTCATTATACATACGTTTATCTAAGTAAGCAGCGTTTTTGCGCAAGAGTGGGTATGCCAGGCGTTGCGCTTACTTATTGAACTCGCACCACAAATTCTTGACATCTAAGACCGCATATGCTATACTATAATCGTTAATCAAAGATTAACCCCGCTAAGGGATGCGCAAGCATCCCAGTGCGCCTCTTCCAGGGCGCAAGTCTACTGACAGAGCGGGAAAGCACAAGGAGGACACCATGGAAGAACGCAGGTACATTCGTAACCTTGCCCGAAGCATGATAGGTCAGCTCCGCATCAAACCCTTGGACCTCGGTCAGTCCGGGGCTCACGGCCTGTATGCGAATAGGAACGAAGAGATTAAGGCCCTGCTTTGCCAGATGCGTCCGGAGAAGTTGGGGCAGATCGCCTCGTTCGGGAGGGCCTGGGGGGGAGACGTGTACGGCACCTCGCTGTATGGGGCGCACAACGCGACCTGGCTGTCCAAGCATGCGGATGGAATGACACTTCTCCGTGAGATCGCCTGTACGGCGATCGTGGCGGAGATGGCGGACATCCTACGGCTCCGCATGGAGCTTGACGCACGCGTCAACACATCCGTATCTAGGGCCTGACCCTCCGTTCCGCGTCCAAGACCCCCAGCACGAAGTTCTTCACCCGAAGTTCTTAGTGCTGGGGCTCTTCATTTTGGGTGGGGTTTTGCGCCCCGGCTCTTTTGTTTTTGGGAAATTTCATGTATAGTTGAGGAACATGAGGCAGTTTCAATTATTCACAAAGACTTCTCGGAATGCTCCCAAAGACGAGGAGAGCAAAAACGCAAAGCTGCTGATCCAGGCAGGTTTTATTCGCAAGGAAATGGCAGGCGTGTATTCGTTTTTGCCTTTTGGCCTTCGGGTGCTGAACAAAATCATTGGCATTATTCGAGAGGAGATGAACGCAATTGGAGGTCAAGAGCTTTTGCTGACTACGCTTCAGGATCCGGAAGTATGGAAAAAGACCGGAAGGTGGGTGGAGGAAGAAGCAGATCCCCAGCATGGCCTTCCTTGGTTTAAAACAAAACTCGTGAACAAGGGAGAGCTTGGCCTTGCCAATACCCATGAGGAACCTTTGACCAATCTCATGCGAGAGCACGTTGCCTCATACCGTGACCTCCCCCGGTATGTGTACCAGTTTCAAACAAAGTTCAGAAACGAACTGCGAGCAAAGAGCGGGATTATGAGAACGAGAGAGTTTATTATGAAAGACCTATACTCGTTCAGCCGCAATGAAGAGGAATTCCGCGCGTTTTACGAGCAGTGCGCAGAGGCATACATGAAGATTTTTACTAGGGCGGGCATTGGGGAGCGCACATATCGCACATTTGCAAGCGGGGGTTCATTCAGCAAGTTTTCAGACGAGTTCCAAACTATATGCCAGGCCGGCGAAGACACCATTTACGTTGACAAGAAAAAGAATATTGCAGTGAACAAAGAAGTCTACAATGACGAAATTCTTATGGAGCTTGGCCTCAAGAAAAACGAAATGTCTGAAGAACGCGCCATAGAAGTTGGAAACATTTTCCCTTTGGGCACTAAGTTTTCTGTGCCGCTCGGCCTTACTTTTAAGACAGCGGAAGGAAGCGAAAAACCTGTCATTATGGGTTCTTACGGCATTGGGCCAGCCCGTCTCATGGGAACCGTAGTTGAGATGTTATCGGATGAGAAAGGAATTGTATGGCCTGAATCTATTGCGCCATTTTCTGTTCACCTTCTTGCACTTGAAGGAGGAGAGAAGGAAGCTAAAGCTCTCTACGAGAGGCTTGAAAAGCAAGGAATGGAAGTGTTATACGATGACAGAACTGACAAAAGCTCAGGAGAAAAGCTTGTAGACGCAGACTTGTTGGGAATTCCAACAAGAATTGTTGTGAGCGCGAGAACCCTTGAACAGGGAAGCGTTGAAGTAAAAAAAAGAAATGAAGAAAAACACGAACTTGTAAAACTTGATGCGCTCACTCTTTAGCAAAATTCTTTCGTATCTTGGCCAAGACATTGCAATTGACCTTGGCACTGCAAACTCTCTTGTATACCTAAGAGGCCGCGGCATTGTCATTCAAGAGCCCTCGGTTGTTGCGGTGAATCAAAAAACCGGCCAGATTTTAGCTATTGGCCAGGAAGCAAAGAAAATGGTAGGCAGAACCCCTGCCCATATTGTGGCTACACGCCCCTTGAGAAAAGGAGTCATCTCTGACTTTGAAGTAACCGAGCAAATGCTCCGCTATTTCATACACAAGGTACAAAAGAAAAAGCTGCCTGTGAGCCCTGGGCCCAGAGTAATTGTTGGCATTCCCTTTGGAGTTACCGAAGTTGAGAAAAAAGCAGTGCGTGACGCGTCGCTCAACGCAGGAGCGCGGGAAGTCTATCTTATTGAGGAACCCATGGCAGCTGCCATTGGGGCGCGGCTTGCAGTGCAAGAGGCAGGAGGCAACTTTATTGTTGACATCGGAGGAGGAACCACCGAGGTTGCGGTGATATCTCTAGGAGGAATTGTGTTTGCAAAATCTTTGCGCATTGCAGGAGACAAGCTCAACGAAGATATCATTCACTACGCCCAAGAGCAGTTTAAGCTTCTCATTGGCGAGCGCACGGCAGAAGCAGTCAAGATAGGCATTGGGTCTGCGTTTCCCCTGAAAGAGAAAAAAGAAATGCCGCTGCGCGGGAGAAACGTGGTGACAGGCCTGCCTGAAGAAATCATGGTGTCAGATGAAGACATCAGAAGAGCAATGGAACGTTCGGTGCGCCAGATTGTCAACGAAGTGAAGGCGGCTGTGGAAGCAACTCCGCCTGAGCTTTTGGCAGACATTATGGCAAGTGGTTTATATCTTTCAGGAGGAGGAGCACTGCTCCGCGGGCTTGATACCCTTATAGCAAAAGAAACAAAGATTCCCACGAAAGTGGTAGAAGACCCGCTCACTGCTGTGGCTCGCGGCGCAGGCCTTGTGTTGGAGAATTTAGATGAACTGGAAGAAGTATTGGTCGAGACAGAAGAACTAGAGCCACCTAGGTAAAGCTACGAAATACGAAAAAATACGAATATACGAAAATTTCGTACATTCGTACAAAATTCGTAATTCGTAGAGAATTCATGATTACCAAAGAAGAGGTACAACATATTGCAAAACTTGCGAGGATAGAGCTTGCCGACGAAGAACTGAAGAAATTCCAAAAAGATTTCTCTCAGATTCTGGAGTTTTTTGAGACGCTCAAGGACGTTGACGTGTCAGACGAGAAATCCACGGCCTATTCCATCGCTCTTAACAACGTGACCAGAGATGACATATCAAGAAGAGAAAAACCGGAAGTAGTTGAAAAACTTATTCGTATGACGCCTCAAATAGAAGGAAATTATGTGAAAGTGCCCAAAGTATTATGACCATAGAAGAAATCAGAACAGGTCTTTTGAAAAAAGAATTTTCCGCCGTGGAGCTTGCAGAGCAGTATTTGGCGCGCATTCGGGAGAAAGACCAGGAACTCCACGCGTTTCTCAACGTGACAGAAAAACTTGCCCTTGCACAAGCGCGTGAAATTGATGAGAAAATAGCCCGCCTGCCGGCGAGGCAGGCAACGGGAGAGGAATTACCTCCTTTAGCTGGAGTTCCGTGTTCTGTGAAAGATGCAATTTTAGTAGAGGGAGTTTTGTGCACGGCAGGTTCTCGTATGCTTGAAAACTATATTGCTCCGTATGACGCAACCGTGGTACAAAAGATAAAGAAGGCAGGAGCTCTTATTGTAGGCAAGACCAATATGGATGAGTTTGGCATGGGAAGTTCCACAGAGAATTCTGCGTTTGGGCCAACCAAGAATCCCTATGACCCAACTCGAGTGGCAGGCGGAAGTTCAGGAGGGTCTGCAGCGAGCGTAGCAACGGGGGAGTGCGCTGTTTCCCTGGGAGAGGATACCGGAGGGTCTATTCGTCTTCCCGCCTCTTTTTGCGGAGTTGTGGGGTTAAAACCTACCTACGGAGCAGTTTCTCGTTACGGGATTATTGCAATTGCTTCTTCTTTGGATCAGGTAGGGCCCATGGCAAAGACGGTAGAGGACTGCGAAACATTGTTCCATGTGATTCGCGGGAAAGACCCGATGGATTCTACGTCAGTGGAATCAAAAATTTCTAATGACGAATTTCTAATTTCTAAACTTCGGATCGGGGTTCCAAAAGAATACTTTGGAGAGGGATTAGATCCGCAGGTTGAGAAGGTTATCCGAGGAGCTATTGAAAAACTTGAACATGCTGGAGCAAAGATTATAGAAGTGAGCCTGCCGCATTGCTCGTACGCGTTGGCTGACTACTATATTATAAATATGTCTGAGATTTCTGCAAACCTTGCGCGGTATGACGGCATACGATACGGAGCCTCTGTTTCTGGGGGAAATCTTTTGGCAACGTATATGCGCTCGCGTGGAGAAAAACTTGGAGCTGAAGTGAAAAGGAGAATCATGCTGGGCACATATGCCTTGTCTGCAGGTTACTATGAGCAGTACTATGTAAAGGCTCAAAAGGTGCGAGCACTTTTACGAAAGGACTTTGACCAAGTATTTGAAAAAGTTGATGTGATCGCAGGTCCGGTGAGCCCGTTTCTTCCCTTCAAAATCGGGGAAAAGGTGGGAAACCCGCTCGCAATGTACCTTGTTGATATGTACACAGTAACCCTTAACTTGGCAGGCCTTCCAGGGTTATCTGTGCCCGCTGGATCGGTACAAGGTCTCCCGGTAGGGCTTCAACTGATTGCCCCTGCATTTCAAGAGCAGACTCTTTTTGAAACAGGAAAAGCGTTTGAAAAAATTCGAACATTCTAACATTCAAACATTATTACATGCCAGACATTTTTTACCTTTTTTCTCTGCTCGTATCTCCTGCCGTGCAAGATCACCTTTTAATCCCAAAGATCACCCTCGGCGCGCTAAGCGCAGTGCTTCTTGGGTTTATCGTATGGGCATTCTTTAATACGTCGTGGTTTCAGTATGCGTTTTTTACTGATCTGCGGGAGTTTCTTACGTTTCGTTCCTATGGGCTTCGCAAAATGATCGATAGGTGGCAGAAGACACTTGCAAGGTTGGAAACCGCCCAGGAAGCTGAATACAAACTCGCGGTTATTGAAGCAGACGCCATGCTTGACGACGCCTTAAAAAGAATGGCCTTCCCCGGAGCAACGGTGGACGAGCGCTTGCAGAATCTTAGCGCAGCCATTGTTGCTAATGTGGAGGAAGTACAAAAAGCGCATGCCTTGCGAAATAACGTTGTGCATGACCCAAACTTTCGTTTGTCTTTAGACGAGGCAAGAAAAACCCTCTCTACATTTGAGAAAGCATTCCAGAGCCTTGATTTGATTTAGTTTGTTGCGGGGGCCGGATTTGCACCGGCGATCTCAAGGTTATGGGCCTCGTATGCTACTGCTGCACCACCCCGCATGAGTATTCTATCTCAAGCATAAAGGATTGTAAAGTCCTTGATGTAAGACTTATTTTCCTGTATATTCAACCTGTGTGCCGGCGTAGCTCAGTGGTTTAGAGCAGGGCCTTCATAAGGCCAAGGTCGGAGGTTCGATCCCTCCCGTCGGCACCAAGAGAAATGATATGCCAATCCCTCGAACAAAAGATGAGACTTTCTTTAAGAGATGGACGCCAGAAATGGCTTACGTTCTGGGATTTATTACTGCGGATGGAGCTCTAATCAAAAATAAAAGAGGCGCAAAGTTTATAGAAATCCAATCGATAGATAAAGAATTGTTTATAAGATCCGAGAGGCACTACGATCAAATCTGGCGGTTGGAGAGTATCAACCAAAGCATCCGAATCAAAATAAAAGATACCGACTCCAGATTGGTTCTAAACGGATGTATGCAGATTTATTGAAGCTTGGCCTTGTTGCTAGAAAAGCTTATCGAGTTCGAATTCCAACAATTCCTTTTAATTATATAAGAGATTTTCTCCGTGGTTATTTTGATGGAGACGGAGGAGTATCCCTCTACCTATCTCATAAGAAAGATAGAAAAACTCCTACAAGGGTACTATTGACCACATTCACAAGTTGTAGTAAGGGAATGCTTGACGATGTTGCTATAGTACTTTCTAAGGGAGGAGGTACTCGTTTGAAAATTTCTCAGAAGAAATGGGGTGACAATGCGTTTGAATTACGGTATAGTACTGTTGATAGTAGAAAGATCTATTACTTCCTTTATAGGAACCAGGATCAGTTATTTCTTAGAAGGAAAAAGATAGTTTTTGAGAAATATTTGCGGGCGTAGAGGAGTCTGGAGTCCTCGGATCCCTGTCACGGATCAAATCGTGGGTTCAAATCCCATCGCCCGCGCAGAAGATTTGGAATACAAGAATGAGAGGTGATATGCAAATTATTCGCTGGTTCTTTCTAGGTATTGTGGTGGATGTAGTGTTGGTGGAGTATATAGGAGTATATCTCTGCATAAGAATTCCAGTCAGCATTGTCACAAAAAAGGATCCTAGTTCTTTTGAATTCCGATTTGCGCCTTGGATTGATCGTCTGCTTGGGTATCCAAGACCTCATGGCGGTTTTCGCTAACCATCTTGGGACAAGTCCGCTAGCCCCCCGTGCTAGCGGCTTTTATTTGACAAAACCCAAGAGTTTCGATAAAAGAGTAGTAGCACCCTAACAACCGAAGGGTGAGTTTATACGAGGAAGGAGAGTGATATGCTCCAAGTTCCATCGGGCCGTGTCTTTGATGCATACGACGAACAAATGCTGAGGAAGTTTGTGCAGTATGGCTTTGTTCGCTGGAGCGAGGAACCTATAACTTTGAAGTCCGGAGTGCAAAGCCATGTCTATGTGTTCGGGAGGGAGGACCTTACCGACCACCCGGACCTGGAATGGCTTGTGGGGCGGAAGATTGCTGTCCTTGTGGCGGAGAATGCCCAGGAACGGTCAGACCTCAAACAGCAGTGCCTGATCGGCGTGCCGACAGCTGGCACGGCACTTGCCCAAGCAGGAAGCATGGTAAATTATATTCAGAAACGCCACCTGGGAGGACCTTCTGCACTACGGGTTATCCATCGCATCATGCGAGAAGACCTGAAGATCCATGGGGCGCATCCTGACTGGGTGAACGGGAAGGCGCAGCCGGAGCTTCATACCTACTGGACAGTAGATAACGTAGTTACGGATGGCGGGTCCAAGCTGGAGACCCAGAATCGACTGCAGGAAAGCGGTTATCCCGTAGAGGATATGCCCTCTCTCGTGTTCGTGGACAGGCAGCAAGGCGGCATTGTCAACATGGAAAAAGCCGGATTCCGCAACATCGTTGTCGCCTATAACCTCCTAGATATCACCTTTGCCCTTGGTAAACTCGAGCTCTGGCCAAGGGACGCGGTGCAGGCCGTAGGGGAGGAAATCGAGGCACATCAGCTCATTTCATAGAGCAATAGAGTATGGGGAATCGTGCTCAGGCCGCCAGACACCTGTCCTGGCGGCTTTTTGTTTTCGTAAACTATCTTGTTATCATTGCCATAGCAGAATTAACAAGATATCTCACAATTGTTGCTCGAGCATAAATAAAGAGAATTGGGGATATTTACCCCTGTGGAAAAGATGTCTCCAAAGGAGTTGATTTCCCCTTTATTTTAAGGTAAAATAGATAGGGCGTATGAACATTGAGATCAGCTTAAAAGAAGAGCAGGAACTAAGAAAATTGCTCCAAAAAAGAGATGATCCGGAAGCCAAAAGAATGCTTCGGTTTTTGAATATGCCGGATTTATCGCGTACGCAAGGCAGTCCGATTGCGGCAATCATAGAACGGGTGAAAAAAGTGCCTGTGTTGAAAAACTTTGACGATATTACTATCCCCGAGATTGTTTCAACCCATGTTCTTTTCGATCTCTTCAATATGCCTCCCGGTCATCCGGCTCGCAGCACATCAGACTCTTATTATGTAGATGAGGGGCACATCCTGATAACCCACGACACCGTGATGTGGTATTTCTATCTGAACCACCCTGATATAAAGAAAAAGATCGAGCAGGGTGAAGACCTGGGGGTCATCTGCTACGCCAAAGTCTACCGCAAAGACGAAATAGACAGAGAGCACATGAACGTTTTCCATCAGTTTGGCGGACTGTATTTGGTGCGCGACGATAAAAAAACCTTGACCATTGAGGATTTGAAGAACGCCCTTACCGAGATAGCGCAGAGCATTTTTAACAAAGGCATAAAGATCCGCTTCAACCCGGACAATTTTCCCTACACAGATCCCAGTTTAGAAATGGAGATTGAGATAAACGGTCAGTGGATCGAGATGCTAGGTTGTGGTATGGCCCGTAAAAGCGTTTTGGCCAATTTTGGTCTTACCGGATACCACGGCTGGGCGTTCGGCTTCGGGCTTGAACGCATGGCCATTGTCAGCATGCAGTTGCCTGATATTCGGCTGTTGTGGTCAGAGGATCCTCGGGTAAAAAAGCAGCTTACGCTAGACAATGTCTATATTCCAGTGAGCAAGTACCCTGCGATCACCCGGGACATATCTTTTGTCGTGGACAAAGATTTCGTGCCCAACAACTACTTTGACCTGATACGTGATATCGCAGGCGACCTGGCTGAGGAGGTTCAACTCATTGATACGTATGAAGACGCAGAGAAGTTTGGGTCTGGGGTAAGTTATACGTATCGAATAATATACCAAAGTACTGAAAAAACATTAACGAGTGCAGAGATTGACCTGCTCCAAGACCAACTATATAAACAGACAGCCAAACAATTTAGTGCTGTGTTTCGTTAAAATGAAAGAAAAACCTACAAATAAATACACGGCTAAGGACATTGACGTTCTGCAAGGGTTAGAGCCAGTGCGGAAAAGACCTGCCATGTATATTGGTTCCACAGGCCCTGACGGCTTGCACCATTTGATTTGGGAAATTCTAGATAATGCCATTGACGAAGCAATGGCAGGATATGCAAAAAACATTGATATTACCTTGCTGCCTGAAGATAAGGTTTTTGTGAAAGATGACGGCCGAGGAATTCCCATAGACATACATCGCCAAACAAAGAAATCTGCCCTAGAAACCGTTTTGACAACCTTGCACGCCGGAGCAAAGTTTGGAGGCAAAGCATACCAGGTTTCAGGAGGTTTGCATGGGGTGGGAGCTTCAGTGGTGAACGCGCTCTCGCTTCACATGAAGGCCCAGGTATGCCGGGAAGGAACAAGGTATGAACAAGAGTATGCAAAAGGGAAAGCCATAACAAAACTTAAAAAAGTGGGGCCGTGCAGGGACCGCGGCACGACAATTGAGTTTGAGCCAGATAGAAGTATTTTTGGACAAGTTATCAAGTTTGAGGATAAACGCATTCTCAACCACCTTCGCCAGCAAGCGTATCTCACTTCAGGGGTGCGAATAACGTTTCTTGACGCAAGAGAAAAAGGTAAACTGCCATACACCTTCTATTTTGAAGGAGGAGTGGCTTCCTACGTGAAATACCTTACGAGAGGAGTTTCTCCTCATCACGAGAATTTGTTCTATATAAAAGGAGAGAAAGAAGAAATTCTCGTGGAAGTTGCATTCCGATACACGGAGGAATTTGAGATTTACGAGGAGAGCTTTGCCAATAACATTCCTACTAAAGAAGGAGGAACGCACCTTACAGGATTCAAAGCAGCTCTAACCCGCGGCATCAACGATTACGCAAAGAAAAATAATGTGTTTAAAAACGGCGACGAAGGGCTTACCGGAGATGATGTGAGAGAAGGGTTGACCGCAGTGGTCTCGGTAAAAATTAAGGAGCCGCAGTTTGAGGGCCAGACAAAGGCAAAACTTGGAAACCCTGAAGCAAAAAATGCCGTGGAGTCAGTAGTGGCAGAAGGGCTTGCGGATTTCTTTGAAAGAAATCCGCAAGACGCAAAGCTCATCATTGAGAAATGTTTGCTGTCTTCTAAGGCTCGCAAAGCCGCCAAGGCGGCCCGCCAAACCATTTTAAGAAAAGGGATTTTAGAAGGCCTCGCTCTGCCAGGCAAGCTCGCAGACTGCGCGTCCAAAGACCCAGAAGAATCAGAACTATACCTGGTGGAAGGAGAGTCTGCGGGCGGCTCGGGCAAGCAGGCGCGAGACAGAAGGTTCCAGGCGATTTTGCCCCTACGAGGAAAAATTCTTAACGTGGAGCGGGCTCGTTTGGATAAGATGCTTGAGTCAAAAGAGATCAAAAACCTTATCATCGCGTTGGGTACTGCCATAGCAGAAGATTTTGACATTGAAAAACTCCGCTACCATAGAGTTATAATCATGTGCGACGCAGATTCAGACGGAAACCATATTCGCACCCTTATCCTTACACTGTTTTATCGGTACTTCCGTGTTTTGGTTGAACGAGGATATATCTATATTGCCCAGCCGCCCTTATATAAAATCCAAACGGGAAAACGCCTTGAATACGCCTATTCAGAAGAGGGGAAAGACAAGATTGTAGCAGCACTCAAAAAAGAAGGGAACGTCTCCCAAAAGCCAAATCTCCAGCGCTACAAAGGGTTGGGAGAAATGAACCCAATGGAACTTTGGGAAACCACCATGAACCCTGAAAAGCGCACACTCTTGCAGGTGACCATTGAAGACACAAAAGAAGCAGACCGCATCTTTGACATTTTAATGGGCGACGAGGTACTACCCAGGAAAAAGTTTATACAGACGTATGCCAAATCAGTGAGAAACCTTGACATTTAGGAAGAACTGATCTACAATGGGGGTATAATGGCCCTTAGGGCCGTTTTAACAAAGACGTATGAATGCTTTTTCTCGCATTGTTGAATTTTTAAAGGAGGCAAGGGTTGAAGCGAAGAAAGTGGCTTGGCCGTCTAAAAAACAAGTGGTGCGCCATACTATAGTAGTGGTTGCGTTATCTTTGTTTGTTGCAGTTATCCTCGGGGCCTTTGATTTC
This sequence comes from Parcubacteria group bacterium Greene0416_39, assembly GCA_007375675.1. Classification (GTDB taxonomy): domain Bacteria; phylum Patescibacteriota; class Minisyncoccia; order Minisyncoccales; family UBA10102; genus VMEU01. The sequence goes on from VMEU01000003.1 coordinate 20,590, forward strand.
ATTTTTGCAACCATTCTTGAAAGATTTATCTTGTAAGGAAAAGCGAACATGGCTAAACAACAGCTTGCCCAAGAAAGAAACTGGTACGTCATTCATACCTATTCAGGGTATGAAGACGCGGTAGCAAGAAACCTCAAGCAGAGAATTGAGTCTTTGGGCATGCAAGACAAAATCTTTTCTGTTTTGGTTCCCAAAGAAAAGAAAATCAAAATCAAGAATGGGAAGAGAAAGCTCGTGGAAGAGAAAATTTATCCAGGATACGTGTTAGTTGAGATGATTGTTACCGATGATTCTTGGTATGTGGTGCGCAACACGCCAAACGTGACAGGATTTGTGGGTTCTGGCACCACGCCAATTCCTGTGGAGACGGCAGAGATTGAATCTTTGAAGAAACGCATGGGCGTGGATGAACCTCTCTACCTAATTGAAGTGGAGCCAGGAGATGTGGTAAAGATAACAGACGGGCCCTTTCGCGACTTTGAAGGCAAGGTTTCCAATGTGGATCAGGAACGGGGCAAGGTAAAGGTGCTGGTGAATATGTTTGGCCGAGATACCCCTGTTGAGTTAGATTCCCTGCAAATTAAGAAGTTATAATGCAAATCCACGAATGATATGCGAATGCCGCAAATATATATTCGCATCATTCGCATAGATTTGTAGATTAGCATTATATTTTTATGGCAAAAAAAATCAAAAAACTTGTAAGATTGCACATTGCTGCGGGGGCCGCAACGCCTGCCCCTCCTGTTGGCCCGAGCCTAGCTCAGCACGGCGTGAATATTGGGGAGTTTTGCAAAAAATTCAATGACCTTACGAAAGATAAGGCAGGCTTTAAGATTCCCGTTGATATTACAATTTATGAAGATCGGAGCTATGATATGAAACTCCACGAGCCGCCAGCTTCCTCGTTGCTCAAAAAGGCTGCTGGGGTTGAAAAGGGCTCTGGAACTCCAAACAAAACAAAGGTAGGCAAAATCTCAAAAAGTCAGCTTGAAGACATTGCCCGCCAAAAAATGGTTGACTTGAATACAGAAGACCTTCAGAGTGCAATAAGAATTATTGAGGGCACAGCGAAGAACATGGGTATTACAATAGAATAAAGTATGATACTTTCTGACCAAGACATTAAAAAATATATTGCAGAAGGCAAGATACAAGTGTACCCTGCGCCGGATTTTGAAGCTCAGCTTGGGCCTTGTTCTCTTGACCTTCACTTGGGCAGCAGCTTTAAGGTTTTTAGGCAATCTCAATACCCCTACATTGATCTCAAACGTAAGATTAACCTTGAAGAAGTGATGGAAGAAATTCAGGTTGCAGAAGACGGCGGCCCGTTTATACTTCAGCCAAAAGATTTTGTGTTGGCAATCACAAAAGAATCTTTTACGCTTCCAAATGATCTGATGGGGCGTCTCGACGGAAGGAGTTCACTTGGCCGCCTTGGCATGGTGGTACATTCCACTGCTGCTCGTTTTGACCCTGGTTGGTCAGGAAAGGCAGTGATGGAACTCGGAAACCTTGGAATTATGCCCGTGGTTCTGTATTCTGGGATGAGAGTGTGTGCCCTCACATTTGAGACGCTCTCGAGCCCCTGTGAAACCCCCTATGGCACAAAATCAACACATAAATACGCTTCCCAAGAGTCTCCCCAAGCAAGCAAAATCAACAAGGAGTTTGAAGGAAAATAGATTAGAAGCCGCCAACGACGGTGATTTCGCCTTTGATTGGGGGGTGGGGGTCGTAGCCTTCGATGGTAATATCGTCGAACGTAAACTCGTCGATATTTTTTATTTGAGGATTCAGCTTGAGCGTGGGGAATGGGCGTGGGTCTCTTAAAAGCTGTTCTTTCACCTGGTCGAAGTGGTTGTTGTATATATGCACGTCGCCGAATGTGTGCACAAACTCGCCAGGTTCGTATCCCGTCACGTGAGCTATCATATGGGTCAACAAGGCATAGCTTGCGATATTAAAAGGCACTCCAAGAAACATATCTGCGGAGCGTTGATACAGCTGGAGCGATAGTTTTCCGTTCGCTATATAAAACTGGAACATGGTGTGGCAAGGAGGCAAGGCCATTGCCTGTTCTGGGGTTGCTGCCATTTCATAGACATATTCCGGGTTCCAGGCCGAAACAATATAATGTTTGCGGTCAGGGTGTGACTTGAGTTTTGGAACTACCCAAGCTAATTGATCAATTTCTCTGCCATCGGATGTTTTCCACCTCCGCCACTGTTTTCCATAGACTGGTCCAAGCTCGCCCCATTGTTTGGCAAATTCATTATCTTCTTTAATCTTCGTGGTAAAGTCGTCTTGGCTCATTTTGGGAACTGCGCCGGTTTCCATCGCTTTCTTGTAATTTTTATATGCCCATTCGTCCCAAATGTGCACATTATTATCTACAAGATATTTAATATTCGAATCGCCCTTCAAAAACCACAAAAGCTCGTGAACAATCCCTCTCCAAAAAACCTTTTTTGTAGTTAAGAGAGGGAATCCCTGTGAAAGATCAAATCGGATTTGCCTGCCAAACACCGATTTTATCTCAGCATCGGTATTGTGTACTCCTTTTGTTACCCCACTTCCTAAAATATCTCTGAGTAGATTGAGATATTGGTACTCGGGATGTTGAGAATTGGAAATCATTATGATACTATACCACAATGAAAGCGTTTATCATAGCAGCCCTCACCGCAGACGGGTTTATCGCAAAAAGTTCCCAGCATCTTACAGATTGGACAAGCAAGGAAGACAAACATTTTTTTGTGGAGAAAACCAAGCAGGCAGGGGTAGTCGTATTTGGCCAGAATACCTTTGAAACCATTAGGAAACCGTTGAAAGATCGTTTGACCATTGTCTATTCCAAAGATAAGCAGTATGAGGGCGTAGAGGTGACACAAAAAGATCCTCGAGAGCTTTTGGAAGATTTGGAAAAAAGGGGATACAAAGAGGTTGCAATCTGCGGGGGAGCGACTATTTACACCATGTTTATGCAAGCAGGAGTGGTAGACAAACTATACTTGAGCGTTGAACCAGTGTTTTTTGGCCAGGGTCTTACGCTTTTTACTAAAGAGCTCGACAAGAAATTAGAGCTTGTATCTGTACAAAAACTTGGCGACCACACCGTTCTTTTGGAATACATCGTAACAAACTAATATGGTTCTGGGAATTAAGGAATTGCAAATACTTGTAAAAGAAAAGGGTCTTGTGCAAGGACTTTCTGAACGCGAACTCACCAACCCAGAGGGCGCGGGATTTGATTTGAGGATAGGGGAGTTGTATGAGGTTTCAGGCCAGGGATTTCTTGGGATAGAGCAGAGAGAAACTCCTGAAATGAAATTGATAGAGAAATATGAAGCGAGCACGTCCGCCGACGAGGCGGAAAAAATAGTACTACTTAAGCCCCATACCTATTACGTAATGAAAACCGTGGAAGAGGTGAATATGCCAGAAAATTTGCTGGCAATTATGACTCCACGTTCTACGTTATTTCGTTCTGGCGTGTATGTCTTTGGAGGCCAGGTTCCTCCAGGGTACAAAGGAGGGCTCAGTATGGGTATCTATAATTATCGAGACACCGATTTTCGCCTAGAGATGGGCGCACGAGTGGTGCACATTATGTTTTTTGAGGTTAAGGGAGAAGGAAATCTGTACCGCGGCCAGTGGCAAGGCGGCAGAGTAACCACAGACCAAAAAGAAACCCAAGTATAATGCAAAAGAATACGTATCCGGGGAAATTTATTGTGTTTGAGGGGATTGATGGTTCGGGGAAATCTATACAGTTAAAATTATTGCTTAATCGTCTGAAAAAAGAAGGGTACAATACTGCGTTTTTTGATTTTCCTCAATACGGGAAAAAATCTGCTGGTCTAGCAGAGGAATATCTATCTGGTGCATATGGGTCTGCCAGAGAGGTGGGGCCTTTTCGTTCTTCCATTTTTTATGCTTGCGATAGGTATGACGCGAGTTTTCAGTTGAAGAAATATCTTAAAGAAGGAAGAATTGTTGTGAGTGACCGCTATGTTGGATCAAATATGGCCCATCAAGGAGGGAAGATAAAATCTCAAAAAGAAAGAGAGAAATTCTTCGCTTGGCTCCATGAACTGGAATATGAGATATTTGGAATTCCAAAACCAACAAAGTCTTTCTTTTTGCATGTACCCCTAGAGATAGCAGGCAAACTTCGGGAAAATCCTGAGCGCCGAAAGAAAAAGAAAAAAGATATTCACGAAACAGACTTTGAACATCTCAAAAATGCCCAGCACGCGTATCTTCATGCAATGAAGGTATTTCCAAAAGATTTCACCGCCATTGAATGCGCGCCCAAAGGAATATTGCTTGCGCCTAAAATAATCCATGAAAAAATCTGGAAAGAAGTAAAAAAGCTTCTATGAAATATATTCCTACTATTGGCCTTGAAATTCATGCAGAGCTCAAAACAAAAAGCAAGATGTTTTGCTCTTGTTTAAACGATCCTTTGGAAAAGCACCCGAACGTGAACATTTGCCCCATTTGTATGGGGCACCCCGGAACGCTTCCTACAGCGAATGGAGAAGCGATCAATAAGGTGATTAAGGTTGGGCTTGCCTTGGGCTGCGCCATCCCTGAAAAATCAAAATTTGACCGAAAAAGTTATTTCTACCCAGACCTTCCCAAAGGGTACCAGATAAGCCAGTATGATATGCCATTCTGCGCTAAGGGCATTTTGAAGGTGGGGGAGCGAGATATACATATCACGAGGGTGCATCTTGAAGAAGATACCGGGCGGCTCATTCATCCCGCAGGAGCAGACTATTCTTTGGTTGATTTTAATAGGGCAGGCGTTCCGCTCATGGAACTTGTTACCGAACCAGATATCACTTCTGCAAAAGAGGCCTCTGCTTTTGCTCAAGAACTCCAAGTTATCTTGCGATATCTTGGTGCTTCTGATGCGGATATGGAACGGGGGCAGATGAGAGTGGAAGCTAATATTTCGGTAAGACCGGAGGGGCAGAAGACATTAGGAACAAAAGTAGAGGTTAAGAACCTCAACTCATTCCGATCTGTTCACGACGCCATTGAATTTGAGATTAAGAGACAGATAGAGGTTCTTGAGTCAGGAACCAAGGTTGTACAAGTAACCATGGGGTGGAATTCAACTACTGGGACTACGTTTGTCCAAAGAGAAAAAGAGTCTGCGCATGACTATAGGTATTTCCCAGAACCAGACCTCCCTCCGTTTCACTTTACCAAAGAATACATTACTTCTCTCAAGGCAAAGCTTCCCGAGCTTCCTCAGGCAAGGAAACAGCGATTTTTAACAGAATATAAGCTTTCACCCAATGAAGTTGAGATTTTGGTACAGGAAAAGGATCTTGGCGAATACTTTGAGAAAGTGTTGAGCGAGCTTGGAGAGAATATTCCCAAGGATTTGCTTTATCGCAAGATAAAACTTTCTGCAAACTATATTCTTTCTGACCTTTTGGGACTTTTACAGGGAGCTTCTGTAAAAGAAGAAGATTTTCTTATTACCCCAGAAAACTTTGCAGAACTCGTCAACCTCATTGATGAAAATAAAATCTCAAGCGCAATTGCAAAGCAAGTGTTGAAAGAAATGTTTGCCAAAGGCGGCGACCCGTCTCATATCATTGAAGAAAGGGGATTGGCCCAAGTGACCAATGAAAAAGAAATAGAAACCATCGCAAAAGAAGTTATTGCTCAAAATCCCAAAGCCGTAGAGGATTTCAAAAAAGGTAAATCAAACGCCTTGCAGTTTTTGGTAGGTCAGCTCATGTCCAAAACCAAAGGAACGGCAAATCCACAGATTATCCAGGGGGTCTTGACAAAATTACTCGGGTAGTGTATAATAGGGATTAGTCAGGTTATTGTCGGAAGGGGGAAAGATCTATGGAGACCAAGTTTGCAGTTCTGCGGAAGGTAAGTGGGAGGAACTTCCAATCCCTAATCAGTGTCAAGGAGAGGCAGAATGCCCAGTTCTTTTACTACTCAATTGTCAGTATGCTGCAAGCATCGGACAAGGGTCGAGCAGGTCTCTACGAGAATTACCAGTCAGGCGTAGAGATAAGCGCAATCACCCAGGAAGAAGGGAAAGAATTGGAGCAGAAAGTGACCGAGATGATGCTCCAAGCTCTCGCCTGGGAGGCAGGGACCGGGACCCTTACGATCACCGCCGTTGCCTACCAGCCAGCCCTACCTGCGGTTGGGACCACCATTGAGCCCGTGGCTCTACGTTCGTAGGTTCCAAGCCTCAAAGGGCTCACAGGAACAAGAGGTATGCCCGCCAGGTCAACTAAGGCCCCCGATGAGTTACTTGCATCCTGCAAGAACTTATCGGGGGTTATATGTTTTTATAAAAGAAATTGGCGAACTAAGATTTCTGCTTCTTGAGAACTTTTTATCCAGTGGATGCGGGGATCTTTTTTGAACCAGGTCATCTGGCGGCGGGCGAAATCTTTGATTGCTTTTTGAAGTTTTGATTTCATTTCTTCCAAGGAAAGTTTTTCCTGGAGATATTGCGCAATAAATCGATATTCAAGGCCTAATTCTTCCAAGCGTTTCCACGACAAACCTTGTTTGTGGAGGTTTGCGACTTCCTCGATCATGCCCTGCTTGAAGCGTTTTGTGAGGCGTTGAGTAATAAGTTTTTGGATTTCGGATTTTGACTTTTTGATTCCAATAAATAAGACATCACTAGCATACCATGGTGCTGTAGTGAGTATGGATTTTTGAAGTGGGGGAACAGGTTTTCCAGTGGAAAGGACAATCTCGAGGGCGCGGATAAGGCGTCTTTTATTCCTGCCTTGTCCTGAGCTTTGTTGAAGGGTTCTTGCCCTTTCAGGGTCGAGCTTTTTCAGCTTGAGAAAGAGTTCCTGGACTGATAGTTTTTCCAGTTTTTTGCGCAAGAGGGGATTGGGTTTCACCGCAGGAATAGTCCAGCCGTCAACAACCGAGTAGATGTAAAAAGGGCTTCCGCCAACAAGAATGGGAAGTTTCCCTTGCCGTGCAATTGAAGCCATGGCTTCAATTGCACGTGAACGATACTGCGATACGGTAAATCTTTTCTTTGGAGAAGCAACATCCAAAAGATGATGGGGGATTCCCATCATTTCTTTTTGAGTGATTTTTCCTGTTCCAATAGTAAGCCCCTTGTATACCTGTCTTGAATCGGCAGATATAATTTCTCCATTGAATTTCTTTGCCAACTGTACGCCAAGAGCGCTCTTCCCGGATGCAGTTGGACCCAAGAGAACAACAAGTTTTTTCATCATTCGTATATTCGTACGAAATTCGTAATTCGTAGATTTCTAATGGATTTCTTCCTTTTTCTCCTTCCAGAAGTTTCTCAACTGCTCAATGAACTCCACAAACACCTGAAACGGAGCTTCAATAAGCACGTTGAGCATTACTACGAGAACGTTGTAGCGAGCGAGCTTCCCTGAAAACCATTTTCCGGTTTGAACAATAGGAAGAGTAAAGAAATCAAAGAGTCCAGATAAGAATCCTTCTTTTTGTTCTAAAATCATGAGCTCTCTTGAACGCTGACGTATTTTTGTTCCCGCAAAGGCAACGAGAGAAAAGAAGAAAAGAAAAATGAGAATAGAGGGTAGGGTAAACTGGAGCTTGATAAGCCCCCAGGCAACAGCTCCAAATGAAACAAAGAATGTTGCCAGATACACGGTTTTTACAATAAAACTCACGAGGCCCTTCTTTTTTCTTTTGGGGAACGCAACTTCATGTCTATCTTTTCGTTCAGTTTCATAGGTAATCTTCATTATTTCTAAAAGAACTTTCTGAAGATTTTCTTCAGAAGAAGACGTCACGGTTAAAACCAAAAAGAGCAAAAACAGCGGGGGAATGGCAATGCTTAAAGCAGTTGCTTTTAGATTAAACTCATGGACTACATATTTGTCAAAAGGAACCTCCAGGGAAAGCGCAATCAAGACTTTTGAGAGGAATACCGAGACGGTACTGAAGAACGCGGCGCGGCCCATTCTTCCCTCAAGTTTTTTTAGGCGCGCATAGTATGCTTTCTTTAGGGTTTCCTCAAACTCTGCAGATACGAGAGCAAGACGAGAAAAGTCATTGGGATTTAAAGTCATGAGATCTCCAAGGAGCAAATAGGGAGTATCCAACCGTTCTATTACTTGATAAAACCTTTCTCCAACAGCATCGTGCAGGAGTTTTTCAATGCGTTTTCTTGCTTCAATGGGTTGCTCATGCCATTGAGGATAAAACTTTTCTAAAAGATGCAAAGAAATGGTTGCTTCGTCAAGCTTAAACAAAGCTCTTTGAACCGCGATTTCTATGTGAAGTTTTCGGTCTTCGTCTGAAAGTTCAGCTTCGTCTTTTTTTCTCAAGAATACCCGGGTCGCCATGTCTTGGCTCATGCACTCAATGAGGGCCCGTTCTCTTCTCGGATTGGAAAAAATTTCCTCAATTTTGCACGCTCCAATGGTAAGAATCCAGTCTTTTATGTCTTTTTGGTCTTTTGATTCAACGTGGTCGTGCAAAAAGACATATTTGTTCACAATAACCTGCACGGTCTCTACCATAGAAACAGGAACGCGCTTGTTGGGAAGATGGCCTCCCCGGATGAGTTCTTGTAAAAAGGCTTCGGCAAAATCTTTTTGGTCTCCTGCGAAGAGCACGCGACGCTTAAAGATTCTTTCAATCGCAGTTTTCCTTAAGAGATGCTCTTCTCTCCAATCAACAACCCCGCGAATCTTCTCGTAAAATGAAGCTACAGATGCCGCTACTTCATCAACGCTCAACACGGCTTCAGCTTCTTTTGGCTGGAGTTCTTGGTACCACAACTGATATTGTTCAAGCAATTTTTTTGTTCCCTGTGACAATTCCATAAAAATAATGCGAATTTACGAATAATATGCGAATGCCGCGAATATACTTATTTGTACATTCGCAATCATTTGTTGATTTGCATTTTAATTTCGTCTTCGACCTTCTTCAAGAATTCAGCAATGTTCATTTGCCCGAGATCTCCTTTTCCCCGAGCCCTGACACTCACGGTGTTGCTTTGGGTTTCGCGTTCTCCAACAATAAGCAAATAAGGAATTTTTTGCAGCTCTCCTTCCCGGATTTTCTTCCCCAATGTTTCGTTTTCTTCCCTAACCACAACTCGCAGCGCAGTCCCCACTAATGCTTGAGCGATTTCACGGGCATAGGCGGCAAACTTATCTGATAAAGGAAGAATCCAAATTTGCTCTGGGGCCAGCCACAGAGGAAAGGCGCCGGCATAGTGTTCAATCAAAATTCCAAGAAAACGCTCGGTAGAACCCAATATGGCTCGATGCAATACGATGGGTTGTTGTTTTTCTCCCTTCTCATCAGTATATTCCAGTTTAAATCTTCCGGGAAGATTCATATCCAGCTGTATGGTAGAGAGCTGCCATTCACGGCCTAAGGCGTCTTTTAAAAGAAAATCAAGTTTTGGGCCGTAAAACGCAGCCTCGCCCTCGCCAATTTGATGCTTCCATCCGCGCTTTTCGATAAGGCGTGAAAGCGCTTTCTCAGATTCATTCCAAATCTTTTCATCTCCAATGTATTTTTTCTTGATTTTTGGGTCTCGCGTTGAAACCCTCACCCAGAAATCCTTAAAACCAAACTTTGCGTATGTTTCTTGAATCATGTCCAGCATAAGATTTATCTCTTGAGCGATCTGGTCTTGGCGTAAGAACACGTGGCAGTCGTCTTGTGTGAGCGCGCGAACCCTTGTGAGCCCAAACAACTCTCCAGATTTTTCATAGCGGTAATTTGTCGTAGTAGAAGTCCAGCGCACTGGCAAATCCCGATACGAATGCCCAATCGTTTTATATAGCACCATAAAATGAGGGCAGTTCATTGGTTTTAGATAATAATTTGTCTCGCTCTCCAACTTCATAGGAGGATACAAAGCGTCGAATTTGTCTAGATGGCCAGATGTTTTATACAGTTCTCCTTTTGTAATATGCGGGATCCAAATGGGTTTGTACCCTTTCCGTTCTTGGAGCTCAACAATATAATCTTCTACTATTCGGCGCAGTATGGCGCCTTTTGGGTAGAACATGGGAAGTCCCGGACCCACATCTTCTGCAATTGCAAACAATTCGAGCTCCTTTCCGAGTTTTCGGTGATCGCGCTTCTCTGCTTCTTTGAGTATTGCAATATGGCTCTCTAATTCCTTCCTAGTTGAAAACGCCAGACCGTACACCCTTGTGAGCATAGGGTTTTTTTCACTTCCTCTCCAATAGGCACCCGCAACTCTCGTGAGTTTGAAAGCGTCCAAGGGCAGCTCTCTAGTGTTCTTCACGTGGCCGCCTCGGCACAAATCCAAAAACACCTTGCCCATTGCAACCATTCCAACTTTTTTAGTGCCTTCTTTCTTAAGATCTTTGACGAGTTCTCTTTTGTAAGGTTGGGGGTCTTTCTTGGTAAAGTAAGCTGTTGCTTTTAAGGGCGTCCAAAGCTCTTTCTGAAACACGTTGTTTTCTTGCCCGATCTTTCGCATTTCTTCTTCAATCTTTGGCAGATCTTCGTCGGTAAGTCTTATATTCCCGAAGTCATAGTAAAACCCGTTTTCAATAACAGGTCCAATGCCAAGCTTTGCCTTTGGGTAAAGCTTTTTGACTGCAGCAGCCAAAAGATGCGCAAACGAATGCCGTATATGTTCAATATTCGTTGGTTGCATACGTTTTCTTATCCTAGCACAATTTGAGGAAAGTGGAAACGGAGAAACTGTTCAATGGGAATTCGTACGGCAGGGTCGTCCCAGACATAGTCGTGCCCTTTCATGTGCCAAACGTCTAAAATGGAGCGGCCTTGGAACGTTCCTATGTTTGCTGCAACCACAAGGCAGGCCTTGAGCAGAACAATTAGGAATGCAAAAAAGGGGCCTGACGTAAAGGCATCATCTTTTCTTTGGAGCTGAAGAATGCGTTCCTGCGCAGGAGAATGAATAAAAAAAGGAGGTCCTATTTGAATAGAATACAGGCGCGACTCGTAAGGGAGCCTCTTCATTGTGGAAATATTGACAATTGCTCCAAGAGAGTAGCCAACAAGAACAATGCAACGCCCAGGAAACGCTTTAAGAGTTGTTTGTAGTTCTTGCGCAAGGTTTTGAGAAGCTTGCTTGTAGCCAAGAAGAAGATCCCAAGCGGCTTTGGCGTGCTTTCCAAACGTAAGAAAGCGCAGTCTGTCAAAAACTTGCACTCGGCACTTCCAACCTTGGGAAACGAGAACCCGGGAGATTCCTTCAAGAACGCCTCTTTCTTCGTGCGCTCGTTCTAACCCCCCGTCTCCCCATCCTCCCCGGTTTAAAATAATGAGAACTTCCTTTGCCATAGAAATATAATGCGAATTTACAAATAATATGCGAATGCCGCGAATACTCGTATTTGTACATTCGCAGTCATTTGTGGATTTGCATTACTCTACGATTTCTTCAACTGCGTCTGCAATAAACTTACGTTCGCCGTTTCTGGTATCTACCCTTCCTTCCACAAACACAATCTTGTTTTCTTGGAACGCCCCGGGATTCTTTTCCATAACCGTGGGAAACGCAACCACCTCAATATTGTCGGTTAAATCCTCAAGGCGAATAAACAGCATAGGTTTTCCAACTCTCGTGAGGATCTTTTTCATAGAAGAAATAATGCCTCCAATTCTCATCCGTTTTTGCAGTCCAGGAGATTCGGGAGATGCGTTCAACACCTTCGTGATGGAAATGGTTTTTTGCTCAAGAAAGTTTTTCATGTGCGCCAAAGGATGAGAACTCACGTAGAGGCCCAAGAGTTCTTTTTCCCAAAGAAGAAGCTCTTTTTCTTTTGCAGGCGGCGCAGGTTCAAGTTTTATTCCGTTGTTTAAACCTTCTTGAGAACCAAAAAGGGATTTTTGCGAACCGGCGTTGATTTTGTTGTTTTCCCTCGCAATTTCTAAAAGCTTTTCCATATTTTTCAAAAACTGATTCCTCTCTCCAAATCGGTCGAACACGCCTGCCTTAACCAAACTTTCAAATGATTTTTTGTTCAAGTCTTTTGAATGAACGCGTGATACAACGTCTGAAATGGAAGTGTATGGCCCTTGCTCTTTGCGTTCCTTAATAAGAACCTCTACGATTCCTTCTCCCACATTTTTTATTGCAAGCAATCCAAAGCGTATCTTTGAGTCCTTGAGCACTACAGAAAAGTAGCTGAAACTTTCGTTAATGTCCGGGGGCAAGACCTCAATGCCCATTTTTCTTGTTTCATCAATGAGAAAGGCAATGCGTTCAATATCATTTCTCTCTGAAGTCAGCAGAGCTGACATAAACTCGAGCGGGTAGTACGTTTTGAGCCACGCAGTCTGGTAGGTGATCATGGCGTATGAGGCGCTATGGCTTTTATTAAACCCATAGTGCGCAAATGGAAGAATCCATTCCCAGAGTTTTTCTGCAATGTTCTTGGCAATCTGATTTTTTACGGCTCCTTGGATGAACTTTTCTTTTTGCTCCAAAAGCAGTTTTTCAATTTTCTTTCCCACGGCCTTTCTTAAGACGTCTGCTTCACCCATGGTAAACCCGGCAATATCTCTTGCTATTTGCATGAGTTCTTCTTGGTAAATGCAGATCCCCTGGGTTTTTTCTAAGATCGGCTTGAGTTTTGGGTGGAGATATTCAACTTTTTTCTTTCCGTGTTTACGCGCAATGTACTCAGGAATAAGCTCCATGGGGCCTGGACGATACAAGGCAATCATTGCCACAATGTCTTCAAACTCGGTAGGTTTTAACTCTTTTAAATAGCGGCGCATACCCTCTGATTCAACCTGGAATACGCCTACCGTATTTGCGACGCGAAACAGCTCGTAGACCTTGTCGTCATCAAACGGGATAGAATCTAAATTTATATTCTTTCCGTGAATTGCGTAGATTCTTTTTAGGGTGTCTTCAATAATGGTAAGGTTTTTTAAACCCAAAAAATCCATTTTCAAAAGGCCCAGGTCCTCAATAGAGTGCATCTCATACTGCGTTACAATGTGTTCTTCTCCCTGGGTTGGATGCTGTACGGGAACAAGGTTTTCAAGGGGCTCGGGAGCTATCACCACTCCACATGCATGGGTTGAGGCATGGCGCACAACTCCTTCAAGTTTTTTGGCGAGATCAATAAGGCGTTTGGCGCGTTCGTCAGAGTTATACAATTCTTTGAACTCTTCAACTACTGTAAGGCTTTCTTCAAGAGTCATGCCAAAAGGAATCATTTTTGCAAGCCGGTCGCAATAGAGGTACTCGTATGCTAAGGCTCGCCCTACGTCACGCACCACGGCACGCGAGGCCATGGTTCCAAACGTGATTATTTGAGCTACTTTGTCATGCCCGTATTTTTCTCCCACGTATGTGATCACCTCGTCTCTCCGGTAATCAGCAAAGTCAAGATCAATATCTGGAAGCGAAATGCGTTCAGGATTCAAGAATCTTTCAAACAAAAGATTGTACTTCAAAGGATTAATGTTTGTAATTCCCAATAGGTACGCGGCGAGCGAACCTCCTACAGAACCACGCCCTGGCCCCACAACAATACGGTGTTCTTTTGCCCAGTTCACAAAGTCTTGCACAATGAGAAAGTAAGCGGCAAAGCCTGTTTTTTGAATCACGTCAAGCTCATATTCCAGCCGTTCCTTTGCTTCTTTAGAATCTTTAAGCTCCAAGCGCTTTTCAAGGCCCAGGAGGCAAAGTTCTCTCAAATACTCTTCAGCGGTTTTCCCTGGAGGCAGGGGATACACAGGTAATTTATTCACGCCCAAGGCAATGGTGAAATTGCACATCTCACTAATTTTTTGAGTGTTCTCAAGAGCTTCTGGAACATCCTGGAAAAGTTTCTCCATATCCGCGGGGCTTTTTAAAGAAAAATCGTCTGATTTGAGGGTAATCCTTTCGGGGTCATCTGGCCTTGCTCCTGTGTTGATGAGCATTAAAATGTCTTGGGCGTCTGCGTCTTCAGGCCGCAGGTAGTGGGAATCTGCTGTGGCAACAAGCGGGATGCCGGTTTTTTTTGCCAGAGCAATGAGTCCTTCATTCACAACTTTTTGCTCCCTAATATTCGGGTGATCCTGCAGTTCAAGATAAAAATTATCTTTCCCAAAGATTTCTTGGTAACGCAGCGCGGCATTTTCTGCCTCTTGCAACTTTTTCGCAAGAATCAATCTTGGAATTTTGCCTGTAAGGCATGAAGAAAGCGCAATAAGGCCTGATGAATATTCTTGAAGCCACGTCTCGTCAATGCGAGGTTTGTAGTAAAATCCTTCAAGGTATGCCTTGGTGAGGAGTTTTACTAAGTTGCGATACCCCTGCTCGTTCTTTACCAAAAGAATGAGGTGATGAGATGTGTCATCAATACCAGGGCGTTTTTGGGAAGCCGCATCTAAAGCAATATACATTTCACCTCCCAGAATGGGCTTGATGCCCCGTTCTTTTGCTGCCTTGTAAAACTCAATTGCGCCGTACATGTTGCCGTGGTCTGTTAAAGCAACAGAATCCATTCCGAGTTCTTTCACCCTATCCAAAAGCAGGTCTATTTTGGGAAGACCGTCGAGCAAAGAGTAGTGAGAGTGAACGTGGAGATGAGTAAACTTTTGAGACATTAGAATATTATAGAAGATTTTTACATACAAGAGAATACCTCAAGGAGCTGTGCACATCGGATGCGCACAAGATCACAACTATTAACCGAAAGAAATCTATGTTATCATATCTTTACTCCTCAATATCGCGAGAAACTTGCGTGCAGAGCTATATGCTCGAAGGTGAAGGAGAAAGGAAGGAAAAGATGGGGTCCTATAATCTTCACATAGAAGGATCTCCGAATAAAAGGCTGGTAATACTGACGCCAGCGGGCGAAAATGAGCAGTGGTATTCCTCTGCCAGACACGAGAAGGTCCTGAGGCTTAGGCGGATCGCAACCCAGACTGATGCTGAAGCCAAGGTCACGGCGATACATGTAGGAGAGCATCCGAGGGTAGAGATACTCTTCTCAAGAGAGGAGGCGATAGGAGACTTCTTCGTGACCCTTGTGCGCTCGGAGGACTCGGAGGAAGTCCAGGAAGATGCCCCAATCCAGGATTCTGTTTTGGTTAGACTTCCAGTCCACTAGCATCCTCCTGCTGAAGCGTAAAATCACGCTGAAGAGGACGTTCCAAAAACCCTGGTTTTCACTACGAAAGCGGTGAGCCAGGGTTTTAAATTTTTCTTTTTGGTATAATATGTAAATGAAATATCCAACCCTGAACGAAGAAAAGAAACTTTGGAAAAGGGGATATAAGGTTGTTGCGTGCATTGACGAGGTAGGCAGGGGGCCGTTGGCAGGACCAGTGGTCGCGTGCGCAGTATGTGTAGACCCCCAAATACTAAATACTAAATACAAGATACAAAAACTTCGTGATTCCAAACAACTCTCTGCAAAACAGCGAGAATATTGGTATAACATCTTCTCTTTCCATCCAACTGTCCAGTGGGGGATTGGGAGCGTGTCTCCTCAAGTGATTGATCAGATCAATATCTACCAAGCAACAAAGCTTGCAATGAAAAGAGCACTTATGAATTTGCACCACAAAATTGATTTTGTAATGCTCGACGGGAATATGAGTATTGACGTGCCCATACCTCAAGAATCTATTATAAAAGGAGATGAAAAAGTATTTTCCTGCGCCATTGCTTCTATTATTGCGAAGGTGAGAAGAGACAGGATGATGGTAAAGTATCACAGAAAATACCCGCACTTTCGCTTTGACAAACACAAGGGTTATGGAACCCGACTTCATTTCCAAGAACTCCAAGAACACGGCCCATGCAAAATCCATAGGAAAAGCTTCGCGCCTTGCAATCTGTAATATTCCTTGCTATACTTTTGAATCATGGCAGTTCCAAAGCAACATCGATCAAGCTCTAGGCGAGACCAGAGGAGAATGCACCTCTTTTTAAAGAGCCCCGGGTTGGTTTTGTGCAAAAAGTGTACAAAAAAGATTCTTCCTCATACCGTATGCCCTTATTGCGGCATGTACCGGGGACGACAGGTTGTAGATGTGCTTGGCCAGCTTGCCAAGAAAGAGAAGAAAGCAAAAGAAAAAGTAAAATAATAATGCAAATCTGCAAATGACGGCGAATGTACAAATACGAGTATTCGCGGCATTCGCATATTATTCGTAGATTCGCATTATACATATATGGCTTCACGACACCTCGCACGATCTATTTGTATGCAATCCTTGTACGAATGGGATTTTTTTGGGAAAAAGCAAGGCGGATTAGACTCTATTATAGAAAGAAACATCAAAGAGTTTGGCCCAGGGCTGGACGAATCAAATCAGCAGTTTGTGCGCAATCTTGCAGAAGGCGTGTTAGAACACCTCCCCCAGCTTAATGCCATTATTGAAAAAGCTGCTCCCGAATGGCCTCTTAACCAAATTACCATTGTAGACAGAAACGTTCTCCGCCTGGGGCTATACGAGCTTCTCTTTGGAGATAAAGAGGCGGTTCCTCCTAAGGTTGCCATCAACGAGGCCATTGAACTCGGCAAAAACTTTAGCGGTGAGAGTTCGGGCAAGTTTGTGAACGGAGTGTTGGGCACGGTATTCCGGGAAACGCAAGAACAAACAAATCTATGAAGGATCTTTCATTATTAGAAAAAAAACTAAAGGTAGAGTTTTCAGATAAGTCGCTTTTGAGAAATGCGTTCACACACCGATCGTACCTAAACGAAAACAAAGATTTTGATGGGAAGCACAACGAACGCCTGGAATTCCTTGGAGACGCAGTGCTGGAGCTTGTGGTGACAGAGTACCTGTATAAGAACTACCCCGATAAACCAGAGGGTGAGTTAACCACCTGGCGGGCAGCGCTTGTTAATGCAAAAATATTGTCTGCAACCGCAAAAGAGCTTGAATTCAACGACTATCTGTTGCTCTCAAAGGGCGAGGAAAAAGAAACTGGCAAGGCAAGAGACTATATTTTGGCAAACTCGTTTGAATCCTTTCTGGGCGCCCTGTATCTTGACCAAGGCTTTAAAGTATGCGAAAAGTTTATAGCGAGGCACCTTTCCCCCAAGCTCCCCCATATTCTTGAAACAAAGGGGTTTGAAGACGCAAAGTCCCGCTTCCAGGAAATGGCCCAGGAAAAGGAAAGCACTACCCCAAACTACAAAACCTTGGAAGAGTGGGGGCCAGACCATGCAAAGCATTTTAAGATAGGCGCGTTTCTCAATACAGAATTAGTGGCAGAAGGGGAGGGATCTTCAAAACAGGAAGCAGAGGAAGACGCGGCAAGTAATGCCTTGAGAGTAAAGAAGTGGGCATTTTAGCGAACCCTTACAATATAATTATACGAATATGCTAGTCATACGCTTACATCGCACGGGAAGGAAGAATTATCCTTCATATAAAATCGTTGTGACGGAAAAACAAAAATCCTCAACCAGAGGCCGTTTTGTGGAGCAAGTTGGATTTTACAATCCCGCAAACAAAGAAAAAATACTGAAAGGGGACAGGATAAAATACTGGATTTCAGTGGGAGCCCAGCCCTCCGCAACCATTCACAACCTATTAATACAGGAGAAAGTGATTGAGGGCAAAAAAATCCCCAAGCACAAAAAATCCAAGAAACCCGCCCCCACTCCTGTTGCGTCTCCTTCCTCACAAACACCTCCTGCCGTTCCCACTCCTCCCACGCCACCCCCTACGGTGGCTGCTTGACAATTCCCAAAGTCCATGCTATACTGTTGGTATAGCTGAATTTAAGGTTTTTAGAGGGAAGAAGAATAAACCATGGATGATTACAATACCATGGAGGGACTGATCACCAAACTGACTGGCTCTTGGATGACTGGCTCGGAACAGGGGACAGTCTCTCCGGTGGCGTTCATGGAAGCGCTAGAAATCCTCGGGAGGTTGCAGACCTCAGTAAGGAGTCGGCACTCCGAGTTGGAGGAATTCGTTGCTGCTCCAACGCCGGATAAAGCCACCGTCCTTCTTGCGTCAATAGAAGAGGCTCGGAAAGAAGGACGGACTCGTATGGCCCGGCTGGAGGAACTGGGACCTCCGATCTAGCAAACAGGGCGAGGGAAGAGAGTCTAAACAAAAAAAGACTCGCTAGTACCTCGCCTACACACTTGAGTCTCGAACAGAAGTTGGAGCTTCAAGTGTGTGGAAAGTTCTTTGAGAATATTGTGTAATGAGTGACCTGCTGTTCGTGAACCATTCGTGACCAGCAGGGCGCTCATTCAAATATAAAGGGGGTCATGACAGTGGCACAACAAAAGAAGCGGTCACTAAGGGAACTCAGGGAACGGGCAAAGCCTGCGATCAAGGAGAAAAAACTGGTGATGATTGCGCAATACTCTACTCCAAGCGCAGCATACGATCTTACCATCCTCAACAACGCCAATGAGGAGTTGGCACAGGCCTGTCGATGGCTCGCCATGATCCGGCGAGACTACGGCGCAGAGGCGTTTAAGGAGGCTACCCAAGCAGAGTAACCTGGATCCTATAGCACGCCACGGCACAAAACTTAGTGCCACGGCACGTAAAGGAGCTCCATGTTCACGACTCTTCAGTGCACGAAATGCCGGGTATACTTTAATGCCAACACCTATAATGGACTCCATTGTCCTTGCTGCAGAGGATTGCTCAAAATCGTTACCGTTTTCCTCTGCTGCTGCCACTACTGATTGACCACCACCTAACCACAAGGTTGCATAAACCATCCAGGGGGAATCTTCTGAGGGTCCGAGCGCCAATCTTCAGGAATTCCCCCCGATCCCTTAAGCCCAAGGCTAGGCCTTGTGCCAATGCCGTGGGTTTAAGAGATTGGAAGTTCTTTCAAAAGTCTTCACAACGGCGAAATGGACATTAGCTAGAAACACTCAAGAATATGACTGATTGGAGTGAAAGACAGAGTTAGTGTTCATCTCGCCGCTCTGGAGAAAATCTGGCGTGAAAGGAGGTGTCGCATGGCAGACCGCGGCATTTGCGACCAATGCGGGAAGGTCCGCATATTAATTCACAAAGATGGGAAGGAAAAGTGAAGCAAGAGGAGAGTTGATAAGCGTAAGTTTCTCAATTCTACCCTCGCTTCAGAAATGTTCTTTCTCTGAAATTTATAGCGAGGAAAGGAGGTGAGGACCATGGGCTTGGACCTAGGTCTCTACCTCAGGAAGGAGGAAGGGAGCTTCTTCGTAGGTTCCACGAACTTATCAAGTGGGGGCAAAACCCCCATGCGAGAGTTCACGAACCTCGAGGAGGCCCTAGCGTTTGTGCAGCTTGAGCGAATCAGGCTGCCCTACGAGGACTTTGACGTGGCAGGCTTTGCCACGTACAAGAAAGTTCTCCACGCAAGGATCAACTCGGAAGTCAGCGAAGAGCTGGCAGAAGAGTTGTCGGCTGCCCTTGAGAACGAGTAGCCGTCCTTTCCAAAGGGGGGAGAGTTACCGGTTCGCAAAAGCATTACGCCAAGCGAATCCTCCCCCCTCTCCATCAAAGTTCACAAACATTTGCGGATTCTGATGGGGGAAAATAAATCTGTAAGTGGAGAAAGAAACAATGCCCCTAGCAGAACTTTTGGAAAAAAGATACGGCAATAAGTATACGTACCTTCACATCGGCAGAACATCCAACCTCACGTTTTTGAAGCCAAATAGGTTTCACATACAAGGTCGTCTTCCTACCTTTTGGGTCTTTGTGACAACTGTGGAATTCGTCTGCGAGTGGGCGATCTTTATAGGCGAGCTTGGCCCAGCCTACCTCTATGGGATCCGCGAACAAGATCTTCCTCCTAACTACGCGCTCGAGGAAGGAATCAATGGCTGGGATCGTGGCGATATACGGATTGTCACAGAACACCTAATTCCCGTTACATACCTAAGAGAAGTTTAGTTTTCTCTAAAGGAAGACTTTATGGGGCGTGAAGATATGCACTTCAATTACTGCACGCCCCTCTCCATCAAAGTTCAAGAAACTATTTCGTGGATTTTGATGGGGTTAGAATCAAAGTCTTGATTCTAACGGGCAAATTAGTGAGCTTTAACGAACGTTAAAATTTGCCCTGGGGTTTGCGAAAGCAAACTACCTTACATCCCAGAGCACTTTTACACAAACTTCATAGCGGCGAAATGAACATTAGTTAATTCAGGACCACAAGTTATTGATTCGTTACAGAGATCCAAAGAGAATTAGTGTTCAGCTTGCCGCGGTGGAGTGCTTCAAAAGAATTACTGCTTGCGGGGTTTGGGATTGTAGAGGAAAGCCACCGTAATCATTAGTATACCCACGAGAACCCCGACGATTGTAAGAAGAGTAGTCATGTTATTTATTGTTTAGCATTTTTTGCGATGATAAAAATACCAAGACTTACAAGTCCGATAATAATATATGCAAGAAGAAGTTGATCAGTAATAGTAAAGTTCATACGATTATTTTTGTAGGTAAATACTTATTACAAGCGTACCCATCGCAACAGTTGCCCCAACCATAAATACAGAAAAGGGAACCGATCCGATGGCCGTAGGCACGAAGAACCCAATCACGGTAGAAGCAACTAAGATTTTGGAAATATCAGAGAAATACTTTGAGAGAGCATCAACCTGTTGATTGTTCAATATCATGATACTTTGAGTATAGAAGTTTTATATCAATGATGTCAAGCAAATATCTAATCTCTCAAGCTCACCACCGAAGTGATGGGTTTAAGAGATCGTTCAGATTCTGAAGAATCTTCAGATTCGATGAATTGGACAGCACCTTAAAGTAAGAGGAGGAGTAATGCCAGAAGAAATCGACTTGGATCAAGTTAGTGTTTCTCCTAATATGCACAGCACATGGGAAGCGATCACCACATCTATGGCAGAACTCTTGCATCGACATGGAATCTTGCTGAGCGAAGTAGACGAGAAGGCACGAGTTGAGGGAGACGGAAGCTTGACGATTTTCGCTAAGCTGCCCATGGGAGAGGTTTCGCTTCGCGTACCTCCTAGAGAGTGGGCATATCGCTTTCCCAGAAATTAAAGAAGGGTTCCGCTGGAGACCAGAAAGGAGAATCCATCCAGCACCCATCAAAGTTCAAGAAACTATTTCGTGGATTTTGATGGGGCTTGACACTTCTCTTGAATCTACGATACGATATTTGCAGAACACCGATAAACAGAATGGCAAAGGTCGAAGCATTGAATTGAACACACGAATTGCATATATGGCAGAAGAAACACCAGAATACCAGAATCTTCTAGACTATGTGGTGAAGGCATTGGTAGACCACCCAACAGACGTTGTAGTAGACCGCAGGGTAGACGAAATGGGTGTTCTCCTTCTCTTGAAAGTGCACCCCGAAGACATGGGCCAAATAATTGGCCGCGAGGGTTCCACTGCAAGAGCAATACGAACCATTATTCGTATTTCAGGGCTCAAGAACCACGCTCGCGTGAACCTCAAAATTGAGGAGCCCGAGGGCGGAAGAGGCCCAAGAGCAAAAGAACCTCTGGAAGATCTGAAGATTTAACTTTGTAATTGTGAGCGAATTGTGAGCGAAAAAGCGGGGTCTGTCCCCGCTTTTTCGCTACATATGGAGATCGTCGAGGAGCAGGTCTCGCCGACCTGCACCGCCTGCCTCCCGGCTGACCAGGCGGGTCCGCCCGCAACCCAGGCCACCTTCCAGTGCCCAAACGGACACTTCAGTTACACCACCAAGTGCGGGATCTGTGGACAGGAGTCCGCGGGGCTCTACACCTGGCACGGAGGTCCGTGCCAGTACTGCCCAAAGGAGGAAGGATTAGTGGCTGTAGAAAGCTACTAATTCTCCTGCTAACCGCCAAATGATCTGGCGGGATATAAAAAAGGTCTATAGAGAAACCCCAGGGCTGCATCGCGCAACCTGGGGTTTTAACTTTGGCAACTTCAGGACAGGTCAACGCCGAGCTTGTCGCGGATCACTGTTTTGAGACGGTTGAGGTCATGTTTCATAATGGTGAATTCATCTTCCATGTCGGTCATACGCTTAAGGAATTTATCAAGAGTTGTGATAAGACGATCCATTTTCTGATTAAAACGCTCCTCCAGCTGTCCCATTCTTCGATCGAGCATTTCTACTTTTGAATCAACGAGTTCAATGCGTTTTTCAAGCAAAAGAAACTTTCCGTCTTGTCGTGTAAACTTCTCATCAACCGCATCCAGAATGGTACGCGTTTGACCATCTAAGAGTTTCTCGATGTGTGCCACTGTAGGCACTTGGACAGCTTGTTTTTTTAACATAGATTCATTGTAAGTCTTCAGGAGGAGGAAAGAGTACCTTAAACTTTAGACAACTGGATGAAGCTTTGTTTCGAGGTTGCCGACGCGGTGTTTAACCGCAGCAAATTCATCACGATCCACTTTGTCCTTAAGGCCGTGTTTGATAGTTTGCACTGTAACCTTGATTACTTCAACGTCATCTCTAAGCGCATCAACTTTTTCGGGCAATTCTTCAAGCCGATCCAAACGCTGGTTGGCGACTTCTACTCCCTCCAACACTTGTTTTACGTCTGACTGAACAGCCTCAACCGTGACTCCGACTTCCCTGATATCTTTCCGCAAACCTTCAGTGGCTTCTTCGATAATTTTCTTGATGTCGTCTGCCATATAGTTCATTATAGAAGCCGTATCTATGATGTCAATGTCTCCATCGAAGTCTGAAAAAAGATTCCGCAAGGATCCTGGAATTGAAAATTTACGAGAGATAATGCTACAATGCAGCGGAAACGCTGTTTTCTGTTTACTATGATAACCTTTGACGTCATCACAATCTTTCCAGAACTTGTTGAGGCCTTTGGGAAAGAGTCGTTGTTAAAACGCGCGCAAAAAAAGAAGTTACTGAAAATCCAAGCCCACGATCTCAGGAAATGGGCAAAAGATAAACACAAGACTGTGGACGATAAGCCTTTCGGCGGAGGATTGGGAATGGTTTTGCGAATTGAACCGATATACAAAGCGGTCACCGCTTTGAAATCCGAAGCACGAAATTCGAAATCCGAAACAAATTCGAAATTCAAAAGCTCACAATCTAAAACGATACTATTCACTCCTCGGGGAAAAAAGTTCACGCAGAAAATGGCGTATGAGTTTTCAAAGTTCAACCAGCTCATTTTTATCTGCGGAAGATATGAGGGAGTAGACGAAAGAGTGGCAAAGCACATTGCAGACGAGGAGCTTTCAATTGGAGACTATGTTCTTATGGGAGGGGAGATCCCTGCAATGACGGTTATTGAGGCTGTAGCCCGCCTTATTCCAGGAGTGGTAGGCAAGCCAGCCTTCCTCAAAGAAAGGCTCATAAAGGGCTCTGGGGGGCCTAAAAACGGGTTTATAGAGTATCCCCAGTATACCCGCCCTGAAACGTTTAAAGAGTGGAGGGTGCCAAGAGTTCTGGTTTCTGGAAACCATCAAAAAATAGGGGAGTGGAAAGCAAAACATGGACAAATTGTTGGCAAACAGTAAAATCTATGCTACATATTTATGATAGGGGCGGTTCGTATAGCGGCAATTACGCCACGCTGTAGACGTGGTGCCTTCGGGCTTCAGGGGTTCGAGTCCTCTACCGCCCACAGTCGGGGTGATTTGATGCCGAGGTAGCTCAATGGTAGAGCACGTCATTGGTAATGACGCGACAAGAGTTCAATTCTCTTTCTCGGCTCATAATCAATAATAATGCAAATTTACGTATGACTACGAATGCCGCAAATAATATTTGTACATTCGCATATCATTTGTAGATTGGCATCATAATTGTATGGCAACAAAAAGAAAAGCGTATACAAGATTGCAGTGCACGGTGTGCAAGAATCTAAACTATTCCGCGCACAAGTCCAAGATGTCGAAGATGAAAGAAGGAGAAGGCAAATTGGCATTTAAAAAGTTCTGCAGGCACTGCAGAAAGCATACAAGCCACAAGGAGACAAAGAAGTAAGATCAAAAGGAATGTGTGAGGAATGTGTGAAGACCAGCTTCACACATTCAAGTTAGGGGTGTGGTGAAGTGGTATCACGAAGGTCTCCAAAACCTTCGTCGGAGGTTCGATTCCTCCCGCCCCTGCCAGGCACCATACGGCACCTGGCCAGATGCAAGACTGTATCTGGCCAGGCACAATTCTGCGCCTGGCTACGCCAATTGGCTTAGCCAGAAGCAGAATTGGGACTGTGGGAGGTGCCGACTGGTACCTCCCCAGTTTTTAGTTGATAATAAGGGAATGAAATTCTACTACGTTTACGTTCTACGTAATAAACTTAAGAATTTTACTTATATTGGATACTCCGAGAATCTTCAGCAAAGGTTCCGCGAACATAATGAAGGTAAATCGAAATCTACAAAACATTACGTTCCTCTAGAACTTATTCACTATGAAGCATACAGAAACAGTAGAGACGCAAAGCGGCGAGAGGAGTATCTCAAAACAAATCGCGGCAGAACAACTTTGATGACAATGCTTAAGGAGTATTTTGCCAATTAAAGAATCGCCAACAAGGCGAGTTTTTGACAGGGATCTTGCAATTACGCAGGATTTTTGCTATCATAGTCCGGTGGGAGAGCAAAATTAGAGAAAGGAGGATCTAGTTCAATGGGGGCAATTCTTCAGCCAGGTGATATTGTCGCCTCGCACATAACAATCCGGAATGGTCGCAATGGCAATGTAATTCGGGCAGGCACTTATGGTATCGTTGTCGACAGGCTGTCGCAGAAGATCGCAGTGCAATTCGAAAAGGGCGATAACGAGACCACCGAACCCCTCCTCTGTTTGCGTTCAAACCTCCGCCTTCTGTCCTAACCTATCCTAGTTCATAGGGTCTGGCACCGTACCCGACAACGGTGCTTTTTTATTCCACGTCTTTTCGGCAAAATAGAAAACGCCCTTCGACTTCGCTCAGGGCGTTTTCTTTCAATGAAATAAGGCGCAGCCAGGCACCATACGGCGCCTGGTCGGGTACAGAATTGTACCCGAAACTGTGCCTTACACAAGGTACCAGTCGGCACCTTGTAGTAGGGCACCGACTGGTGCCCTACACCATGTTGGAACCTGGAAGCGGCAAGCCGAGCTTTCCAAGGTTGCGCAAAATGGATCCTGCCAGGGCTACAACCACAAGTATAAAGGCAACCGGCGCAAGGAAGGAAAGGGAAGGTTGAGCAGCAGCAGCCATTTGGACCACTGCAAATCCCAAAACATACCCTACCACCATTTTCTTCATAAAGTCTGCGGCTCTGCTCAAACGGAAGTCCTTTTTCATAAGCGCTCCAAGAACGCCGAGAATCACGTCAACTCCAACAAGAATCAAGATAATCTGTACTTGGGAGCTTGCAAAAAGTTCAGAAGATAGCGGCATTTGAAAGTATGATATAGTAAAGAAGTTATAAAAGAATGAATCTCCGACCTTTCAACCAGTATACCAAGAGCAAGCAAGAGAGGGAAGGAAGTTATCCACACCCCAAAATCACCCCGCCTTATGCTTAAAATTTTTACCTATCCATTGCCAATACTGCAATCCCGCGCACAAGAGATTGAACGTATTGACGAGGAAACTCTATCGTTGATTCTGCAAATGAAACAAACCATGGATGCAAACAATGGAATTGGCCTTGCCGCTCCTCAAATTGGGGTTTCAAAACGCATTATTATTGTGAAAGACAAGAAGGAAAACCACGCATTTTTGAACCCCCAGATTCTCAAACAAAGCAGGAAAAAAGAAGAAGACGAAGAAGGATGTTTGAGTCTCCCCGGACTTTTTATGCAAGTAAAAAGAGCCAAACGGGTTGAAGTGCTTGCTTTAACGCCAGAAGGCAAAGAGGTAAAGATAGAAGCTGAAGGGTTGACGAGCCGCATTTTTCAGCACGAGATTGACCACCTCAATGGAAAACTCATTATTCATCGCGTAAGCTTATGGACTCGATTGTTAAGGCATTTCAAAAAGTGAAATGAAGCGGACATGGCTCAACCTTGCAGGAGTTCTCGGGCTGATGATTCTCGCCCTTTGGCTTTCCGTACAAATATCAGCTCCTCTTCGCTTTACTGCTAAAACAGGGATTGTTGTTATAATTGAAAAGGGGCAGGGGACTAAAGATATTGCAAAATATCTTGAACGACAGAAATTTATCCGTTCCTCTTTCTTTTTTCAGGCCTACAGTTTCCTTACTGGAGCTTCACACAAACTTCAGGCGGGAGAATATCTTTTAAGTCCTTCGCTTTCTTTGTCTCAGATCGTACGCAAACTTGCTACGGGAGATGTTCATAAAGAAGCCGTGACCTTTGTGGAAGGCTGGAGTGTAAAAGACTATCCAATCCTTCTTGAGTTCCTCAATTTTGAGGGGTACCTATTTCCTGATACCTATTTTGTGAGAACCGACGAAACTCCAGAATCCATTGTGCGAAGAATGCTCCAGAACTTTGACAAACATTTTACCCCGCAACTCAGAACAGAAACACAAAGACAGAAGAAAACAATCTTTCAAGTGGTCACCATGGCCTCTCTTCTTGAGAAAGAGGTACCCGGGCTTCAAGACCGCAAAATAGTTGCCGGAGTTCTCTGGAAAAGACTCAAGGCCGGAGTAGCCCTCCAAGTAGATGCAACAGTTTTATATGTAAAAGGGGAACACACGGTAAAGATATCCAAAGAAGACACGCAAATTGACTCGCCCTACAATACCTACAAGTATCCGGGGCTCCCTGTGGGCCCTATTGGAAACCCTGGGATGGAAAGCATTCTCGCCGCCTTGTACCCAACAGAAAGCCCTTACTGGTACTATCTCTCTACGCTCACAGGAGAAACCATTTTCAGCAAAACCTTAGAAGACCACAACCTTGCCAAGGCAAAATACCTCAAGGGGTATTGACAAGAATATGCGCATTTGCTAAAAAGCAGGTAGGTTCGTTCAATGCTCATGCATGGGGGCAGGGAACGCGCTGAAAGAGGGGGGCGTGGGCAGCTCTGCTGCCGTCGCGACGTGTTTACACGTTGGAGCCCGCAACACGCCTCTCTCCAACTTCCACAGACCGTAGGTCTCCGAAGGAGACACTGAGCCGTAAGGCGAAGTGCTACCAAAAGAGTAAATCCTACGCAGGAAATAACAGTAAGACTGTGTTCTTGTGTCTGTGGAAACAGGCATTTTCTTTTTAGTATCAGCATAAATCAGCTATAATCCGCATAAATCCGCGGTGAGCAGCAGCGAACATGGCAAAAACAAAAGCACAAAAGCAGACAATAATAGATAAGCTTGAACAGCAAGTTGAAAAAACGCCGTCCATGGTGTTTGTTGACGTTGCAGGATTAAAGATTAAAGACTTGGGGGTGTTGAGAGCAAGCCTCAAAAAAACAGGAGCGAAGCTCCAGGTTGTGAAAAAAACCTTGCTTGCCAAAACTCTCGATAAGAAGGGGATTAAGGCTGAATTGAAAACCATGACAGGAGAGATTGCGGCAATCTTTTCGCAAGATCCGTTTGCAGTTTTAAAGCTTGCGTACGCCTTTTCAAAGAAAAACGAACATTTCAAGTTAAGAGGAGGGAATCTAGATGGAGCAGTGCAAAACGAAACAGCAGTAATCCTGCTTGCCCAGCTTCCAGCAAGAGAAGAATTGCTTAGCCAACTGATGAGAACGCTCACTGGTCCAGTATCTGGATTTATGAACGTACTGCAAGGCAATACCAAAGGTCTGATACGAGTTTTGGCACAGGCCAAAACATCGTAAATAACAAATTACAAAATCCAAATTCCAAATACTTATGGAAGAACAAAAAGAGATAATAGAAATTCCCGAGAAGTTCAAAGCGCTCGTCGCAAGCATTGAAAAACTCACGGTGCTTGATCTTGCCGAATTGGTAAAGATCCTTGAAAAGAAGTTTGGAGTTTCGGCGGCTGCTCCAATAGCAGTTGCAGCAGCACCCGAGGCAGCTTCAGCGGAGGCGGGCGACGACGAAAAAACCTCCTTTAACGTCGTGCTTACAGGAGTAGGGGACAAGAAAATTGAGGTCATCAAGGTGGTGCGCGACGCAACAACCAAAGGATTGAAAGAAGCAAAAGATCTTGTGGATGCCACAGCTTCAGGGCCGCAAGTTGTTGCAGAAAATCTGAAAAAAGAAGACGCCCAAGAACTCAAGAAAAAGTTTGACGCTGCCGGAGCAAAAGTTGAGCTCAAGTAGTTTTCACTTAAACAGGAGGGAACCTAGCATCAAGACGGCGTAGAGCAACACAACAAGAACGATTTTCTTTTTTGCAGAAAGCGGAAGAGAACGGAAAAAAGAAACCTGGAGAAACGCCTCCGGGTTTCTTTTTGGTTGCGTGAGAAGGGGAAGTTCTTCAATAACCCCAACAAACAAAACCCCAGCTACTTTATGAAGCTCTTTTTCTTTTTGCTTGAGAAGTTCTTGGTACTGCTTTTGTTCTTTGAGAAACGCAAAATCTCGCAGAAGATCGCGCGACTCCAAAAATGAGGAGAGTTCATGGGTTGCTACTATGAGCTTATCTTGAGCAAAAAGCTTTCCCACAACTGCGCTTTCAAGAGTTTTATCCTTTGCAATGTTTACAAGCTGGTTTTTCCTAGCCAAAAACACTTGCGTATTGCCAGATTTTGCAAGAGAGAACGTAACCTTGTGAGCCCTCGGGAAAAAAGAGAACGCAACAAGAACAAGATGAAGGTTGCCGAGCCAGTCAACATTACCTTGTTTTTTTTCTTTTAGCAAGAAGCTATCAACTTCTCTAAGCGCTTTTTTAAAGACGATTTCTGGGGTCACAACACTTTTCCCTTGGGTTCGCCCCGTCATTCGACGGGGCGGGGAGTCGGATGACTCCCCGTATTCCTCGCTCACAACATGCGCAATTGTATCAAGAAAGCTGGAGTTCTGGGGAAGGACATTGGAAAGCTCCCCAATGCCATACACATTGGTTGTAAAATCTTTTCCAACAAGAACTTTTTCAAATGAAAACGTTTTGAAAAACCGGTCTTTCTTTGCTTTGGGATTAAAATGAAACTCAAAGATTCGCATGTTCTCATTATATCAGATTCGTGGTATACGCAAACCTAAAGGGCGGTTAGTTTAATGGTAAAACAGTGCATTCACATTGCACAGAGCATAGGTTCGATTCCTATACCGCCCACTATGTTTGCTACTGACAAAAAGAGTTTGGATAAGGATACAAAGGTTTGGTTCTTCCGAAGTTCTTCAGGGCCTGGAGGACAAAACGTGAACAAGGTTGCGAGCGCGGTAAGGATATGGCACGTTCCAAGCGGCGTAGTCATTGTGGTGAGAAGCGAGCGAACCCAAGCGCAGAACAAAAGGGTTGCCTTCGAACGCCTGAAGAAGCGCCTGGAGGCATTAAACAGACCGCGCAAACCAAGAAAACTGCGTACGAAACCTTCACCAGCCGCGCAACGAAAACGCTTGGAAGAAAAACGCAAGCAATCCCAAAAGAAAGAATCAAGGCAACCTCCTCGCCTTGAATCCTAGGATATGATAGAATACGGAAATGATTTTTAGCATTGCTTTTGAATATGTCGTATGGCATTTTGCGCAAATGCCTTTGGAAATTGCCAAGGCCTGGAGAAATATTCTCCTGTTTAACCTGGAATACTTTTCGCTCCCTGTGCTTTTGAAAACGCTTTTTGCTCCCTGGAGAAAAATCCAGTTTGCAGCAGGAAAAGGATTTAATATTGCAAAGTTGCTTGAAGCAGCAGCTTCCAACCTCATCTCAAGAATTTTGGGAGCTTTGATACGAAGCGTTCTCATTATTGCGGGCCTTGCAACAGAAGCAGCGCTTCTTGCAACTGCCTTGGCAACCCTTATTGCATGGTTCCTTTTGCCCATTGCCATTGTACTTGGATTTTCTTATGGATTTTCCACCCTCTAAAGCAGTCGCATTTTATCGGTTTTTTTACCTTGGACTTCTCAAAAAAGTAAGGGTTTTGGCCTACTGGCTCTTCTGGATCTTTCTTGGCATTTTTCTCTATGGATTTTTAGGCAATCGCTATGAAGAAACACTTCTTACCAAGCTCTCTGGTTTCACAGTTCTTTCCCTTTCTTTATTTGGCGCCATCTTAGTTTTGGAACTGTTTCAAGAAAAATTGAAATCTGCAAAGGGACAAGATCTTTCTTTTGAGCTTGCGCTCGCCTTGAACTTGTCGAAGGGCTCTGCTTCCCGCCTTCTTGTTTTGCTCCTTAAACAAGACAAACTTTTTGAAAACCTGCTCAACCGCGCCCTTCTTGACACAGCAACTCTTCTCAAGTTGTTGCAGAATTCAAAAGAACCCTTAGGCATTGATGAAGTGATTAAGAAAGGAATCGTCAACACAGGAGACGCGTTGGTGGCGCTTGCGGAACACCACCCCGTGTTCCAAAAAACTCTGGTGCAGGCAAACCTATTTACAAAGGACATACGCAACCTTGCAGATTGGGCAGAATCTCTTGAAACACAAAGAAAAGAACGAAAAAAATTCTGGGGAATGAAGAACCTTCGCAGAAGAGGAACTCTTGCGCGGAACTGGACCGCAGGCTACACCCCAACCTTAGACGCTTTTTCTTCAGACCTTTCAGAGATTGCAAGAAAACAAGGCGTTCCTCTTACCATAGGCCACGAAGACGAACGCTCCTCGTTGGAGAGAATTCTCAGCCAGCAGCAAACCAATAATGCCTTGCTCGTGGGAGAACCAGGTTCAGGCCGCAGGAACCTTGTGCTCAACCTTGCGTATGAGGCCGCTCTTGGAGAAACCTTGAACGAGATAAACTACAAACGGTTTGTGGAGCTGGATATCCAGGCGCTTGTTGCAAGAATAACCCAACCAGAAGAACTTGAGAAAACCTTAGATAAAATCTTCAGGGAAGTTGCGGGGGCAGGAAACGTAGTGCTTATTATTGACGAGTTGCATAACTTTGTTGGCGGCTCAGGTCGATCTGGCGCAGATCGACCTGGCGCAATAGATATTACCGGAGTTTTGGCTCCGTATCTTCGTGTTACAAACTTTCCTTTTATTGGCATCACCACGTTTCAAGGGCTCCACAAATATCTTGAGCAGAACGCTTCTCTGATGGCGCTTTTGGCGCCAGTGGAACTTGGCGAAATCACCGATGAACAAACCCTTCCTGTGCTGGAACAATTTGTTGGGGGGCTTGAACAAAAACACAAAAGAATCATTTCGTATCCTGCTCTCCGCGACGCGATTGCGCTTTCCTCAAAGTATGTGCAGGGAGTGCCCCAGCCCAGAAAATCTATTGAGCTATTAGAAGAAGCAATGGCATACCTTAGCTCATCGAGTCTGAAGACTCATCAGAGTCTGAACGACCAAACAAAAGAAAAAGTTCTTTTGCCAAGGCATATTGCATACGTGCTCTCTGAAAAAACCCAGATTCCCATAGGGGAAATTGAAACAAAAGAAAGGGAAGTACTCTTGAGCCTTGAAGACCTTCTCCACAAAAGAATCATTAACCAGGAAGAAGCAATAGGAGAAGTGTCTTCGGCTTTGAGGAGAGCGCGTTCTGAAGTGTCTAAACGGTCAGGGCCTATGGGAAGCTTTCTCTTTTTAGGGCCTACTGGAGTAGGCAAAACAGAAACCGCAAAAGCATTGGCCGCAGTGTACTTTGGTTCAGAAAACCGAATGATTCGCCTTGACATGTCTGAATTTCAAAACCCAAAAGACGTGGAGCGTTTGCTGGGTTCAGCCGAACAACAGGGATTGCTCACCACGCAAGTGAGAGAGAATCCATTTTCTTTGGTGCTTTTAGACGAGCTGGAAAAAGCGCACCCAAACATTCTCAACCTATTCCTTCAAGTGCTTGACGAAGGCCATATCACAGACGGCCTTGGAAGAAAAGTGAGCTTCCAGCACACCATTATTATTGCTACGTCTAACGCAGGGTACCAGCTCATTCTTGAGGCAATAAAAGAAAACAAAGATTTTAATCTGTTAAAGCGGGAAATGATTGACTATCTTTTCAAACAAGGAATATACCGGCCTGAATTTCTCAACAGGTTTGACGGCGTCATGCTCTTTAAACCCTTAACAAAAGAGCATCTCCTTTCTATTGCAGAGTTAATGCTTTCTAAGGTAAAGAAAGGATTGGCAGAAAAGGGGATTGAGTTTGTCATCACTGGGCAGCTCAAAGAAAAAATGGTAGAATTAGGGTATGATCCAATCTTTGGAGCCAGGCCTATGAAACGAGTGATTCAAGACAAGGTAGAAGACGCCTTGGCTGTTGGCCTTTTGAAAAGGGAGTTGATACGGGGAACAAAGGTTGAAGTTGACCCTTCTGACTTTAGCCTTAAAATCTCATAACGTATGGATTCTTCATATTTTGCAAACGGAAAAGTGTATGCTTGGGAGGGAACGTTTGCTGTAGTAAAAGCAAAACAGCCGATTGCTGGCGCTTTTGCCGTGCTTCAAGACAAGAATGAGATCACGGTTGTAATAGAACAAAGTAGAATAGGGGAGCATCAAAACGATATTTTAGAATCGAGCAACGACTGGAACATCATTACCTTTGACATGTTATTGTCCTTGAACATGGTAGGGTTTATTGCGCACGTTACTTCAGCTCTTGCAAAAAAAGGGGTAGACGTTCTCACGTTTTCTGCATATTCTACCGAACACGTGCTCGTGCAGAGCAAAGACCTTGCAAAAGCGCTCACAGTACTGGAACACCTCGGATGCAAAATCTCAAGTAACTCTTAAAGTGGTATACTGAATAAAGGCATTAAAAGGTCGAGGCAGTTACAAACTAACTAAAGAAAACATTTTCATATGAAACTTCTTGGTCCAGTCGCATCATTGCTCACCGTCATTGGAGGATTAAACTGGGGGCTCGTAGCCCTTGCCAACTTCAATTTGGTAGACACAATCTTTGGCAGCGTTCCCGCAGTTGGAAAGATTGTCTACGTTTTGATAGGCCTTTCGGCATTATACGTGGCAATCACCATGCTTCCAAAGCAATTTAGTACGCCAAAGCCGTAGCAATACATTGAAATAAAAGCCGCCCAAGCGAAAGCAAAGGCGGCTTTTATTTCAGATTTCCTCGATTTTTTGATAAAGTGAAGTATTATATATGAAAGTTGGTACTCGAGGGTTTACCTTAATTGAGCTTTTGATTGTTATTGCCATTATTGGAATTTTGGCTGGTATTGTGCTTGTTTCGTTTGGGGGCATACGAGAACGCGCAGAAATCGCAAAGGGGCAGAACTTCAACAGACAGCTCACCCAAAGCATTGGATTATTTTTGCTTTCTTCTTGGAGTTTTTACAACGGCACAGCAAACGACCAAGCTCAAGGGCAGAATAACGCCACGCTCCTCGGAGGCGTGGAAAGCACAGAGGGCATGACAAACAATGCTCTCCAATTCAACGGCACAAACGCGTTCGCGCAGTTTCCTTATGCATTTTTTAACTCTGCTCCTTCTGAATTCACCGTTTCTTTATGGGCAAGGCCTT
Organism: Parcubacteria group bacterium Greene0416_39; assembly: GCA_007375675.1. Lineage (GTDB taxonomy): Bacteria > Patescibacteriota > Minisyncoccia > Minisyncoccales > UBA10102 > VMEU01. The sequence goes on from VMEU01000003.1 coordinate 54,011, forward strand.
CTGCCATGCCCCAAAGCGAGGATGCAGTTTTATTTTACAGCACGCGAAACGTTGAATTTATGGTGGGATATTCCACCCAAGGAAAGTTTTTCACTTCCTATAAACTTGATCCTTCCGGATGGGAAGGAGTGACCGCACAAAAAACAAGTTCTCCTAACACATGGTATCATATTGCTGCTTCGTGGAGTTCAAACGAAGTCGTTCTGTATGTTAACGGTTCGGTTGCCGGCAGAAGGGTGCCGACGGGAAGCGCGTTTGCCACCACCCCAAGCGGGTACCCCGCCTTTGCGGCTTTTGTTCGGCCTACTGGCACACGAAACTATTTTGCCGGCATTCTAGACGAAATCTACCTGTACACAAAAGCCGTGCCCCAGTAACATCTTTCTAATGGACAAAAGAAAAGAAGTGTTGTAGAATCTTTTTCAGAAAGGAGGAACTATGCCAACTTGGCAAGGCAAAAAATCAGGGGGAGGCCATACAACCTTAATTGAAGCGGCAGTGCCTTTGGTAAAGGCAGCAGAAAAGCTTCCCGAGGTTACAAAGCCTTAACTTGCATAGTTTTGGGTCGTACTTGCATAGTTTCTATGACTATGGTAAGATAGCGACATGAATGAAAAGCTTTTAAATATACGAGAAGCTGCCCAATTTCTTGGAGTTTCTGTTGACACGCTTAGACGCTGGGATAAAAGCGGTAAGTTAGTTGCGCTTAGAAAACCTGGGGGGACCCACCGCTATTACGCAGTAAGGGATTTAGAGATATTTTCCAGTGACTTAATAAAACTTGCGAGTGAATGGGCGCTTTCCAGAAAAGAAATATCGCCAGATTTGTATTGTTCCAATAGTGCGGTTTTTCAGGCAAGGTTAATGAGGATGCAAGATGAGATGCTAGCCTCTGCAAAAGAGCAAGGATTCGTTTCTCTTGTGACAGCTGTTGCCGGTGAGATTGGCAATAACTCCTACGACCACAACTTGGGGAATTGGCCTGTAGCATTCACAGAAATGCTCTCTGGTCGCGCACCGGAGGAACGAGGGAATGGTTTGAAATTTGTCCGCAAGGTTATTTCGCAAAACCCCATCAGCCTGTGTTTTCAGACTGGAGATGCAGAGTTGGGTTTAGAGAGAGGAAATGGAGATCTACGCATCAGAAAGACAAAAAACGAGATTCAAGGATGTCTCGCAGTGATCAGGTTCTAAGACTTCATGATTATTGAACTCAACAAGTTCGGAACTACTCTTGTATCCCGTCAAGCCGGTCGAGAAGCTTGGGCTGCTTTCCAACCGACTCTTCGAACCATAACCTCCCAAGAAAATATCGAAGTTAGCTTTGATGGCGTTTTAACATTCTCGCCTTCTTGGGCAGACGAGTTTATCACAACGCTCAAAAAGCAGTTTGGCGACCGGGTTATTTTGTCCGCGAGCGATAATCCTTCTGTAAAAGCGACATTGGATATTCTTGGGATATAGAAAAGCCTGCCCCGAACCGCACTGGTTCTGTGGGTGATTTTTTGCTTACACTGAGTTTATCGAAGGGCTTGCCCAGAGCTCGTCGAAAGGATACTATAAATGTATGCCACACATTCATGAATCCATTGACTGGACTGTAGTAGCCTACGTTGTGTATCAAAACAAAGTACTCTTCGTATTTCACAAAGAGCTCCAAAAATGGTTGCCTTTGGGCGGACATATTGAACTAAGCGAAGATCCAGATCAAGCTCTTGTGCGAGAGGTCGAAGAGGAAAGCGGTATTCAAGAATTGGAGGTGCTGGCAACGAAACCCGACATTAAAGTGGATGCTGTAGAGCGAAAATTTCTGTACACCCCAGCATATGTGGATATCCACACTATCAATGAGAAGCACAGACACATCGGACTTGTTTACTTTCTTCGGGCTAAAACCAATGTGATCCGTCTTGCAGAACAAGAACACACCGAAATCCGTTGGCTCACAGAGGAGGAGCTTGATAATCCGGAGTTCCGTTTGGAGCACAGTATAAAGTTCTATGCAAAAGAAGCTCTGCAGCGAGCTGCACAATAAAACTTAAGTCGATTAAGTTATCCAAGGGTTTTAGTGTAACAAAAAGAAACGGCATAGCTGCAAATTGTGTAAACCGCATTAGCAAGAAACTGCGCAGGAGAGAAGCGAAAGAAGCCTCAGCCCATCCTTAGCTCGGTTAAGGTTAAAGCAGACGATCGCCAAACTGGCGATTTTTTGATACAGTAGTTAGGTGGAAAATGCGAATAAAGCATCTATGATACATAATTTACTGAAACAACATTACGGATTCACTGAATTTAGGCCCGGCCAAGAAGAAGTTATACAGAGTATTTTAGAGGGGCATGACACCTTGGCGGTAATGCCCACGGGCGGAGGCAAATCGCTTTGCTACCAACTGCCAGCCCTAGCTCTTGGTGGCACAACCCTGGTGGTATCTCCTTTAATTGCCCTTATGAAAGACCAGGTTGATGTATTGCAAAAAAGAGGAGTGGCAGCTTCGTTTATTAATTCATCTCTCACAGAAAAAGAAGTTACAAAGAGAACCAAAGAGGCATTGGCAGGCAAAATAAAAATTCTCTATATCGCTCCCGAGCGTTTAAACAGCGACTTTAGCCAGGTTTTGCAAAATATTCCCATAGAACTGGTTGCAATTGATGAGGCGCATTGCGTTTCAACCTGGGGACATGACTTTAGGCCAGACTATCGATTAATTAAAGAACGCATTGATTCTTTGCCAAAGCGCCCTGTTGTTTCTGCGTTTACCGCCACCGCCACGCCCGAGGTAAGAGAAGATATTGCGGAGCGTTTGGGTTTAAAAAAGCCTCATATTTTTGTTCGCGGATTTGACCGGCCCAACCTGCGGTTTTTCACCCGCGGCTGGCTAAACGAGTTTCTACGAGACGAAGAAGTATTACGCCTTGCAAAATCTCTGCCCAAACCCGGCATTATATATGCTGGCAAGCGCAGTAAATCAGAGGAGCTTGCAACGTATTTAACACAAAATGGAGTTTCTGCCTTGCCGTATCACGCAGGGCTCAAAACAGAAACGAGAATAGAAACTCAAGAAGCATTCATGAAAGATAAAGTACCGGTGATAGTAGCCACCATTGCCTTTGGCATGGGCGTTGATAAGGCTGATGTCCGTTTTGTTATTCATGCAGGCATGCCAAGTACCTTAGAAGGATATTACCAAGAAGCAGGCCGCGCCGGCAGAGACGCAAAACCCGCCACCTGCGTTTTGTTGCACAGCGGAGAAGACAGCGCCCTGCAAAACTACTTTATTCAAAAGGCATATGAGGATTCCATAGATCGGGGCAAACCAGAGGCGGAGGCCGAGGCGGTGCGCGATGTAAAATATCAAAAGTTAAAAACAATGGAGCAATATGTTATGGCAAATGCATGCCGCAGAAAGATGATTCTTAATTACTTTGGCGACGAAGCCTCCAGCAAAACCGCCAACTGTGGCGCCTGCGACCATTGCCTTTCTGTGCATATCCGATGTGCACAGAGTTGAAGGCCCGAGCTTTGCCGAACGGCGGATTTTTGGTAGGATTACAACTAGCATTAAGAAGGGAGGAAAAAGATGGCAAAAGCCGCACCGTGGACTCCTAAACAGGATGCACTTCTTCGGAGGTACCACGGGGTACTTTCCAGAGAAGAAATCGCAAGATTGGCTGGGCGACGAACTGTAATGGCATACGGCGTGCGTGCCTCAAGGTTGGGCATTCGGAGTTTGCGTACCGGGGACATTGCCCCGGAACTTGGAGTAAGTATTGTGACTGTTGTGCGGTGGATTAAAAAAGGATTCCTGCAGGCGAGAAGGACAGTAACAATAACCTACAAGGGTAAGCAGAATCCGCAGTGGTACGAGATCCAGGAGGAAGCAATTATTCAATTCCTCCAAACTCACTACCTAAGGTATGATCCCTCCCGGCTCGTGGAACGCTGGCAGAAATATGTGCCGTGGAAAGAACGGGCGAAATGGATTTCTATCTCCGAAGCCTCCAAGCAACATAGCTACGGTTACCAGTGGTTTTATCAGCGCATTTGGAGAGGAGAGATTCGCGTCACAAAAGGACGGAACCCCACACGAGCAGGAGAGATAACCTATCTGTTCCGTGAAGATATTGAATCGGTAATGAAGCGAATACAGACCATGTAGCAGGTAAGAGGAGGTTATCTGGCAAGGTAACCCTCCTCTTTTTCTTTTTTTCAGATTTCTTTAAAACTTAACCGAGCTAAGTTTGAACGTACAAGCTTGCTCTGAACCGTACTGGTTCTTGGGACGATTTTTTGTTAAGTAAGACCTGGTCTTCCTTGAATTAAAGTAAAGGGCTTGACAGGTATGTTTGATGTACGCTATAATGTACGCATATGGATTCAAGACGCACCCTCTCTATTACGGAAGCCAGAAAACGCATCTTTGAAATTATAGACGAGGTGCAGAAACCAGACACCTACTACACGCTCACGGAAAATGGCAAACCAAAAGCCGTGATTTTGTCTGTGGAAGAGTTTGAATCCTTGTGGGAGACTATTGGAACCTTGGAAGATATTCCTGACTTGGCAAAGGATATTGAAGAGTACAAACGAGATAAGAAAACAGGGGCCGATAAATCTTACGCTACCCTTGAACAGATCCTTGAAAAGGAGGGATTTGTGGTTGCAGATAAAGGGAAAGAAAAGTATGGAGTACACTATACGGCTCACGCCGTCAGCAGAAAAGGAAAAAGAAAAGCTTCCGGAAAAAGATAGACTAAGGCTCTCGGTTGTTTTTGCGGTACTGAGGTCAAATCCGTATCTGGGTAAAAAGCTACGGTGGAAATTTGCCGGTTTTTACGCTTTGCGTTCGTGGCCATACCGAATAGTCTACGAAGTAGACGATACGCAGAAAATGGTAACGATTATTCGCATAAGACATAGAAAAGATTCTTACGCATGAAAAATTCTTTTACCGTGCGCGATCTTCCTATAGAAGAACGCCCCAGAGAACGGCTTGCGCAGTTTGGAGCTGAATCCTTGTCTGCTCAAGAGCTTCTTGCGCTTATCTTGGGCAGGGGAGTCAGGGAAGAATCCGTCATGATGACAGCTCAAAAGCTTCTTTCTACGTTTGGTTCGCTTCAAGGAGTTACGGAAGCTTCCCTTGAAGAGTTACAACAGGTACACGGTATTGGAATAGCAAAGGCAGCGCAGATTAAGGCCTGCCTGGAGATTGGAAAACGGGCAAAAACCCAGAACATCAGCGTTCAAGATAAGACAGCAAAGAAACAAGACAAGAGGGTTACTTCTCCTCAAAAGGTGCACGAGCTCGTAAAAGGCAGGCTTCGCAATTATTCCAAGGAGCATTTCTTTGTGCTTTCTTTTGACGTTCGCAACAAACTTCTGGGCATGGACATGGTTTCTGTGGGTACGCTCAACGCAAGTTTGGTGCATCCCAGGGAAGTATTTGAGGCCGCAATACGCCGCCATGCAGACCATATTATTGTGGTACACAACCATCCTTCAGGGGAGTTAGAACCCTCACAAGAAGACAAGGAAATTACAAAGCTGCTTACAGAGTCTGGAAGAGTGCTTGGCATTACACTGGTTGACCATTGTATTGTGGGAACAGACTCGTATCTAAGTTTTAAAGAACAGGGCCTTCTATGACAGTAGAATTCCTTCTTTTGCGAATTTTGAGGCGCCAAAATTTTCAGGTCCACGAAGCGCTTGGAGTCGCATACGGTGGTGTAGAAGAAGAGTTCCCTAAAGAAAAGGATCTTATCAAGGCGCATTTGGTGGTGGCGTTGCTGGAGCAGTGTAAATATCCGACGAACGCTATTCAAGTGAACAAGTTTGTGGGTACTGCGCAAGGATTAAGGGAAACAGATGTTCTCGCGTTCAACAGAGCAAAAGAGCCGTTTCTACTCGCAGCAGTTGAAGTACCCCAACTGTATGAAGAACGTATGGAAGCTGCAATGCGTGATCTTTACATGCAGGCCGCCCCGCAAGATCAATCAAAAAGCGTACGCTGGCTCCTTTATTACACCAGGTGGTACGCAACAAAAGGCGTATTGCATAAGAAACACATTGCGGTGGACTACCAAGGGTTTCCCACGTTTGACTCTTGGCATGCAGCCGGCAGCCCCGCCAGATCCTTTATTCCTCCTTATGCTTAAACTATGATACATAATTTACTGAAACAACATTAAAGAGAAGGGGATTAATATTGTGCGGCGTTTCTTGACTTTTTAGAGTCTTGCTAGTATCTTTGGGGTAGCATGGAATGATACGAGACGAGAGGACGAGGAAATTTCTATGGAGAAATTACCGTGGTGGTATTACATACTATTGGTGATTACCGCAACCGCCATAGTAGCGGTGACCGATGGCGTGTTGGGTCTTCCTGTCATAGTAAGTTTTCCAAGTACGCTTGCCGGTGCACTGCTCGTGGCAGTACTAACCCGCAAGGCCATAAACAGAAGGAGACGGATCTCATAAGATCTGCCTCTTTTTATTTCAGATTTTTCCGGTTTTTTGGTAGGATACGGTATGGAACCTCTGGCTTCAAAAATTAGGCCCAAGAGCTTGAAAGAATTTGTGGGCCAAGAACATTTAGTAGGGGAAGGAAAACCTTTGAACATTGCGATTGCTCAAAAGCATCTGTTCTCATTTATCTTGTGGGGGCCGCCTGGTTCTGGGAAAACAACTCTGGCAAGAATATATGCCAATAGTCTCAATGCAAAGCTCTATGCGCTTTCTGCTGTATCTGCCGGCAAGGCCGACATTAAGGCAATATTAGAAGACAAGACAGAAGGCCAGCCAAAGGAGGGTGCAGTCCTGTACCCTCCAAAGCTTTTATTTCTTGACGAGATTCACAGGTTTAACAAGGCACAGCAAGATTTTCTTTTGCCGTATGTGGAAACCGGAGAAATTACTCTTGTAGGAGCTACAACCGAAAACCCAAGTTTTGAGGTTATTTCACCCCTGCTTTCAAGGTGCCGTGTTTTTGTGCTCAACGAACTCTCTGGCCAAGAGATGACAACAATCATTAAACATACAGGATTTAAGTTAGACAAAAAGGCAAACGACTGGCTTGTTGCAATGGCGAATGGAGACGCCAGGCAGGCTATTTCAATGCTTGAAAATACCAAAGAGCTGTATGGCACTATTACCCTCGCAACACTCAAAGATACGCTACAGGCAAAGTTTCTTCGCTATGACAAGAAAGGGGAGGAGCACTACAATACCATTTCGGCTTTTATTAAGAGCATGAGAGCTTCACAGCCCAATGCCGCCCTGTACTACTTGGCGAGAATGATTGACGCAGGAGAAGATCCCAAGTTTATTGCAAGAAGAATGGTTATTTTTGCTTCAGAAGATATTGGACTTGCCCATCCCACAGCTCTTGTTGTTGCAAATGGGGTATTTCGAGCAGTGGAGATTATTGGACTCCCGGAGTGTGCCATAAACCTTGCGCATGGCGTGGCATATTTATGCGAATGCAAAAAAGACAGGAGTGCATATGACGCATATTTTAAGGCCGTAGATGATGTGAAAGAACATGGAAACCTGCCGGTTCCTTTAAAATTGAGAAATGCTCCCACCAAGCTCATGGAAGAATTGGAGTACGGAAAGGATTACGAAAAATATACAGAAGAAGATTTATTGCCAGAAAAGTTAAAAGGAAAAAAGTATCTTTTTAAGTAACGAGGGTCTGACCCTTGTAATAGAGGATTAATACTGTGCGAGATTTCTGGACAAAAGAAAGAAAATATGGAATAATTTGAGTTAGAAAGGAGGGCTATAACTATGCCAAACTGGCAGGGCAAGAAATCGGGAGGAACTCACACAACCCTTATCGATGCGGCAGAACCCCTCGTAAAGGCAGCAGAAAAGCTGCCAGAGGTCACCAAGATAGTCCTTGGTTTTATCAAGGCAACTCCTGGTAAGAAGGGGAAAAGGAGGGTAAAGTTTACTATAACCAGGAGCGGGTTCTTGATGATCGTGCGCGGGAACACGTCTGTTCAGGAAATCCGTATCTATACGGATTCTCCCAAAGAAGTAAAACAAAACTTGGAAAAGGTTCGTCTATAGGCCTCAGCGGGAAACTCTGAGGCCTTGAACTTTAGTTAATTTTGATTGATAGCAGCGCAGAGGAGTGGTATACATACCTCAGAGCATCTTGCAAAAGAAATTCTTGAAGCGTGGTTTTCAACCAAATTCGACGAAGAAGGCCTTAACGAAGCCCATAAACTCGACGAATAAAAAAGGTTGAAATCTATTTTGTAAAAAGGTGTTAACCTCACCGTTGTGCGATGTTTGTTGACTTTTTAGAGTTTTTCTATCATCTTTAAACTAGCATTTGAGCTAGCAAGAAAGGAAAACGTGATAAAGACATACGAGGACGGGGAATGAGACAATTGCCGTTGTGGTACTACGCAATCCTGATTGTTACCGTACTCACCGTAGGGGTGGTGACAAATAAGCTCGGTTTTTCTCCAGTGAGAAGCTTGGTAATTACGGTGGGGGCATTGTTTATTGCGGTAGGGATACTCCGAGCAATACTAAAGAAGGCACCCTAGTGCCTTCTTTCTTTGATTGACAGCAGCGCAGGGGAGGGGAATAATGGAGTATGAACAAAAAGACCCCAAAAAATGAGAACAAGCGTGACCGATTTCGCCGCTTAGCTCAACGCAGGACGAATATAGTTATTAACCGGCTGCGAATTCTTGGAAATTGCGCAGACAAGGGAAGGTACGAATACGCAAAAGAAGACATGGAGCGCATCTTTTCTGCCATTGATAGACGGCTCAACAAAATAAAAGCAAAGTTTGATCTTCCCACCGATAGGGAAGAGTTCAAGCTTTAACTACTTCAGGTTTTTGCCGCTGTGGAACTGGCGGTGGACATCACGAAGCTGTTTTGAAGTCACGTGAGCGTATATTTGGGTTGTAGCTGGATTTTTATGCCCCAGGAATTCTTGGATTAACCGAAGGTCTACCCCCTGCGAGAGAAGGTCGGTGGCAAAGGAGTTATGGCTTATAAACCCATCAGTGATAAGGTTGCCATGCCATCTACTAATGCCAAAGTCATATACCGAATAACGAGGCGAAGAAGAAACTTTCGTTTTTTCATGGAGCTTCAACCATTGAATGGTATCTGCATACGCAATCTTTTTTAACTGGGCCAAGTACTGGGAATTGTAGCCAGCGTCTTCTAGTTGCTGTACAATATGTTGCACAGTTTTGCGGCTTGGGTTGAGTTTTTCTATGTATCTGCCTATATCGTTGATGCTGTAGTTTCTCCGCAAGGCCTGGATCCACTGAATCTTTTTTCGTGTTGTATCCTTTCGTATGACTTCAAGGAGCGGTCCCACTGGTAGTTTCTGGCCCTGGAAATGTTTTTCTACGTTCAGAAAACGTCTTTTGAATGTTTTTATGTGTTCCAAAAATAGCTCCTGATCCGGTTTGTGGAGGATATGGAGCGTATAAAATTTGTGGGAGAATAAACGCTTTTGAGGCAATATTACTGTTCTATTGCGCCAGTTGAGATGGGAGTCTATTCCAAACCTCAAGAGTCCCATTTGAACGTCTTTAAGGAGTTCTACGCTTGAAGAAAATATCCTTATATTGCCCGAGTTTCCTTCGGCATCGTAGAATCCTGCGAGAAACTCGGCTAGTTCGTTCAGTGGCGCAGAAAGCATTTCCTTGGGCATTCGTCGGCCATTAGCGCCTGGTTCAAAACCAATCTGGAGTAGAAACTCCACAAGCTCGGCGTTATAAACAGTAAGCTGCCAAGAGTTGCTGACTTTACTTTTTTTTAGGGTTGGGACGACATAGAACAATTCATTAATCCAATTCATATAACTCTTGAGCATCTCTTTGTTTTTGTCTGTAAGAAGAACCGCGCGCCTAGCTCTACTTACCGTACCGTCTCCGTAGATATACCCAAGGATTCTTGCAAAACGGGGATGTACGAATGGCTTTCCTTGGATTGTTATCTTTTTCACTCCCATGACGTAGTCACCAATCTTTAGCTCCCTTGCTTGTTTTTCTTCTATGCCTTTTTTCCCTATCGTGAAAAGTCTGTGATTGGGGGAACAAAGAAGGTTATAGCCACCAGCCCATAAAGAAAGGAGAGGAGTAATATGGTAGCTTCGCTCTTTCAGAGTAAGATTTTGGAATTGAAAACCTGCCCATTCGAGTGCCTGAACTTCTGCGGACGTTTTAAAATATAAATCCCGTGCCGATACAATACCATCACGTAAAACTATTCGCGTGGTAGGGGAGAGGCAGTGGCGCAACGTATGAGGAGTGGTAAAAGAGGGGACACCCGCACGGAGTGCGTATTGCTTCACGATATTCTCAATAGAACGGGCGGAGAGTCGTTTTGAGGCGTTTTTTGGCCCCCTGTAATTGATGAATAAGGGTTTTTCATCGTCTCTCCGGGTCTTAAGATATTCCTTGAGAGCGTTTACGGCACGCTCCGAAAAGTAGACTGGGCGAACTCGCCCACCCTTTCCGGTGATTACCACTTCAAGCTGCGTAGTATCGGAAGATATCTTGATCTGTTCTCGGTCAAGACTCACAAGTTCCGCCACCCGCAGGCCCGTAGAGAAGAAACTTTCGAGGATCGCACGATCCCGCAGTCCTGCATTTGTGGAAGAATTGGGTGCCGCGAGAAGTTTCTTGAGCTGTTCGAGATTTAAAAACTTTACTTTGCGTTCTTCTTTTTCCCGGATAAGTTTTATTTTATCTGCTGGGAGAGAAAGAATGTTTCGTTCGGTAAAGAATGACAGCAGGGATCTTACAGCTATAAGATAATAGTTCTGCGTAGAACGCTTCAGAGGTTCTTTAGTAGTCTTGTGGAGGGTTTGAGAAAGAAAGAGGCGATAGTCCCAGATGTGCTGGTCGTCAAGCTCGTGAGGTTTTAGGGATTGGAGGTTTTGTGAGGAAAACCAATCAGAAAATTTTTTTAAGAATCTTGCGTATGTTTCCTGGCTTTTGTATCCCAAACCTTTCTCAACGTCACAATATTCAAGAAAATCTTTTATATGTTCAGTAATGGTTTTTTTGCTTTTTTGCATGGGGAGTGTGATACTGGTATGTCAAGCTTCGCTAAAGGTACATTATGCGAAGTATACTATACTTATACCATATCCCTCCCCTTAGGGGTATGTCAACCCTCCTGTTAGAGATACCAAAGAAGGCCTTATTTTAGGCCTCTAGGATGGCCTAGGGCACGAGATTCTCGGTTCCTGCAGGTAGATTGCCCTTGATAAGGTCTATGATCTTAGAAAGCCAGGGCGTAAAGAGTCCCTTGTAGAAGTTCCAGTCGTCCTGAAACACCTGGCTGAATGCGGTTTTGAAGGCATCCCAGGAAGGATTCTGGAAAAAGTCGGCAAAGGGCGCCAACTGCACCTTTCCAAACACTACTGGAACGAGGAAGAATATAAGAAACAGAACGATTGCTTTTTTGAGGGTCATGAAAGGAGTTGTATTGCTTCTTGTATGCGCTCGACCGTTTTTTCTTTTCCTAAGACTGAAGCGATTTCAAATGGCCCTGCTGACGCCTCTTTTCCTGAAAGCGCAACTCTCAATGGCCAGAGTAAGTATCCCCTGTCCCCCATTGTAGCTTTGGCAAGAAATACCTGTTCAAGTTTTTCTTTTGTCCATTCATCTGCTTTCAAAGACGCGGCAATGTTTTCGCACTGCTCAAGAGCGTCTTTTGCATCCTTTTCAGTATACTTCTTCCAGCGCAACATGTCTTTTGGATAACTTAGCTTGTCTTTAAAGAAAAAATCCGCGAATCCCACAATTTCTGAAAGTTTTTTCAGGCGTTCCTGGTATAGAGAAACAACTTTCTCAAGAAGTGGGAGGTCAACGTCAAATCCTGCGGATTCCAGGTACGGCTTGCAGAATTCTGCCAATTCTTTCAAAGATTTTTTGCGGATGTACGAACCGTTGATCCAGTCTAAACGCTTGGGGTTAAAGACTGCTCCTCCTTTATGAACCCTTTCTAGTGAAAACTCTTTCACGAGTTCTTCTAGGGTGAAGAGTTCGCGGTTGTCTCCAGGGTTCCAGCCAAGCAACACAAGAAAATTCACAATTGCCTCAGGAAGATACCCCTGTATTCTGAACTGCGTCACGGAATTATCCCCGTGGCGTTTGCTCAACTTTGTACGATCTCCTCCTAAAACCAAAGGAAGATGCGCGTATGCAGGCCTCGTGAAACCAAGGGCTTCCTGGAGAAGAATCTGCTTTGGGGTGTTGGAAATATGGTCTTCTCCTCGGATCACGTGGGTGATAGTCATCTCAAAATCATCAACAACCACCGAAAAGTTATACAGAGGCGTTGTCAGGTCTTTTGCAATTACTATATCCCCCATTAACCCGGCATCAAACTTCACCTGGCCCCGAATAAGGTCATGGAACGAAACAATTTTTGCTGGAACAAGAAAACGAATCACGCAAGGTTTTTTTTCTTGGAGATTTTTTTCAAGTTCTTTTGGAGTAAGAGTTCTGCACGTTCCTTTGTAAGAAGGCGCTACTCCCCTGCTCAACTGGTCTTGGCGTTGCGCTTCCAGGTCTTCTTCTTTGCAAAAGCAGTAATATGCCTTTCCCTGCGTTAAAAGCTGCGTGAGATATTTTGCGTAAATTTCTGTTCGTTCGCTCTGGCGATAGAATTCATCCCATTCAAGGCCAAGCCATGTGAGATTGTCTACAATATCCTGTTCCCATTCTGGTTTGGAACGTTCCTTATCAGTATCTTCAATACGCAAGACAAAAGTTCCTTCTGTATGTTTTGCAAAAAGATAGTTGAACAACGCAGCCCTTACATTCCCCATATGCAAAGCACCCGTAGGAGAAGGCGCAAACCGTGTGCGAACCTTTTTCATACCTCAACCGTACCACTAACTTTTGAGATACTCAAGGATGTACTGTGCAAGAGTTTTGGCGGCGGCGGGTTTTGCGAAACTTAAAGCGGCTTGAGACATCTTCTGGAGCTCTTGGGGATTGTGAAGCAGATACCTAAGTTTCTCCAGAAAAAAATGCGGGGTGAGGTTTGATTCCTCAAGCACAATTGCTGCTCCGGTTCTTGCATACTCATAGGCGTTCTCAAGTTGATGGCCTTGAGCGGATTCTGGAAGCGGAATCAAAATAGAGGGCTTTCCCAAAGCTGCAACTTCAAAAATGATTCCAGACCCTGCCCTGCTCACAACAAAATCTGAAACTGCGTAGGCGTGCTTGAGTTCGTTTTCAGGAAGAAACGGCCTTGGATGATACAAAGCATCTTTTGGAGATTTCATCACTACCTTTGCTTCGGCCACAACTTGGTCAAAGTTTTTCTCCCCTGTTTGGTGGATGATTTCGCATACATCCAAAGCATCGTTCAGAGCAAGCAAAAGCATATCGTTTATTCTTTGAGCTCCTTGAGACCCCCCAAGAACCAATAGAACGGGCTTGTCTCCTTTGGAGGGTACAGTACTGTACCCTCCTTTGAGCTTGAAAATTTCAGCAGCCTCTGCTTTTGAGCCTGCAAGTATTTCCTTGCGTATAGGGTTTCCTATCGCCATTGCCTTTTCTAAAGAAAGATTCTTTGTACGAGGAAAAGAGGTAAAAAGTTTCAAGGCAAACGTTGCCCCAATTCTGTTGGCAAGGCCGGCAACCGAATCTGACTCATGCAAGAATATGGGTATTCGCAAAAGCCAGCCTGCAATGGTTGCGGGAAGCGCGCCGTATCCCCCTTTGGAAACGATAACGTCGGGAGCAAGGACAAAGAGTTTCCAGAACGCCTGCATAATGCCAAAGGGCACAAAAAAGAAAAGATCAACAATATTTTGAAGAATTGCTTTTACTCCGCCGTATCTTCTCAGCTTTCCTGCCAGCACTTTTGACACCTTAATCCCCTCTTGAGAAAGGAACATTGTTCCAAAGTCATCTTGCGGGCCAAGGTAAAAAAATTCCACGTCTTTACTCCCGGAGATTTTACGTATCTCCCTTGCAATTGCGACAATGGGCAAAATGTGCCCGCCTGTTCCGCCCCCTGTAAACAAAATCTTCATGGTAAGTTATCCCATCATACCTTGGTTTTTCGAATAAAAAAAGCCCGGCGAGTAGCAGTTGCCGGGTCTTTGGAAGAAGGGCTGACGAGACAGGTCAGCCCCTCTCCTTATTCGTTGTAGGATTGCAGCTTCTCTGCAGCGCTGGGGTGCCGGAGTTTGCGCAGCGCCTTGGCCTCAAGCTGGCGGATGCGTTCCCTCGTTATCCCATATTCTCGTCCCACCTGTTCTAAAGTCCATGGACGTCCGTCCACGAATCCGAACCGCAGCTGCAGTATTCGCTTTTCCCTCGCAGTAAGGGTTTTTTCAAGCACTTCTTGCATCGTATTTTGCAGGTCTGTGCGTTCTGCTGCGTCCCCAGGGGTTGGTGCGCCGCGGTCTACGATGAAATCTTCCAGGTCCTTTTCGTTGTTTTCTTCTCGGTTGTATATGGGGGTTTGCAGAGACACGGGTTCTTGGGAGATTGCCAGGATTTCTTCTACCCTTTCTGAAGGCAGATTCACGGCCTGCCCTATTTCTTCTGTTGTGGGCTCATGGCCATATTGCTGGGCCAGCCGACTCTGCTGACGCATGAGCTTGCTGATAGTTTCCACCATGTGCACGGGGACGCGTATGGTCCTTGCCTGGTCTGCAATGGCCCGGGTTACAGCTTGACGAATCCACCACGTGGCGTAGGTTGAGAACTTGTAGCCTTTGCGGTAATTAAACTTTCCTACCGCACGAATGAGGCCAATGTTGCCCTCCTGAATCATGTCCAGAAGAGCCAGGCCCCGGTCCTGATGTCTCTTTGCAATGCTCACCACCAAGCGCAGATTTGCCTCAGTCAGCTTGGCCCGAGCTTGCTCGCCCTCTGCCAGGATGCGGTTAAAGTGGTTCTGAAATAGGAGGTTCAAGCGTTCCCAGTCAACACCTTCTTGGCCTTCAGTAAGTTTTGCGTCCAGCTGATCCAGGTTCTGGTTGCCCAAAACCTCAACTGCTTCTTTTGGGAGCAGGAGGGTAGCCAAAGACAAGTCTATCACTTCTTGGAGCGCCTCTTGAGGGGCTATGCCCAAGGATTCAGCCGCCCTCACAACCATGTCCTCATCTGGCTTCCAGTCAATGGATGCCCTCAATTCCGGGATCGTGATTATCTGCTTGAGGGTTAGGCAGGTTTCTGGGAGCTCCAAGTCTTTGGCTATGGCAACCAGCACAGGAGCTTTCCCAACCACCTGGTGCAGCAATGCAACCACGGTTTCCCACGCTTCCGGGGCCCGCGTCATTACTAAGGTAAACTGTGCCTCCAACTCTTTGAGATGCCATGCGACGTCTCTCTGGCGGGCCAATACAGGTTCTTCAGTTGGTTTCAGTAGCTTTACCTTGCCAATCTCCCAAAGATACATGCGTACCGGGTCTTCGAATACCTCCTCGGTGCTGTCGTTTGGCGTCTCCGGCTGTAGATCATCCAATTCTTCCTTCTTAGCCTCGAGCTCGACTTGAATAGACGCTTCTTCCTCTTCTCCTAGAGGAAAAACTCCTAGGACATGACTATTCTCTTCCATGCTTTTCCTCCCGTCTGCGTTCCAGATGTATAGATAGCGATAAGAACTTCTGCTGTGTTTACTATACCCGTTTTGAGATGTTAAGCAATATTCCCAAAGCAATCAATTCGGTGAGAAGCGCGGAACCGCCGTAGCTGATGAAAGGCAAAGGAATCCCGGCTAAAGGAAAGATGCCTGTCATAGAACCAATGTTCACCAATGCCTGCAAGGTTATCCAAAAGGCAATGCCCAAGGCAGTCAACCGTGCAAAAAAGTCTTGCGCCCGTTGAGCAATGACAAAACTTCTCCAGGCAAATGCCAAGAACACAAGAAGAAGGAACGCGCTTCCCACAAAGCCCATTTCTTCCGCAAAAATTGCAAAAATGGAATCTGAAATGGGCTCTGGCAAGGTGCCAAATTTCTGAAAACTCAAGCCAAGCCCCACCCCTGTTAATCCTCCAGATCCTATTCCAATCAACGCCTGTTTTATCTGATACCCTTGTCCCAAAGGATCAAGACCTGGGTTCAAAAACACCGCAAGCCTGCTAAAACGATAGGGAGCTACGTGGACAAGAAAAAAAAGAAGTCCTGCTCCTAAAACAAGCATTGCCCCGGTGTGCCATAAGGGAGTAGAAGCCAAGAAATACATCGCAACTCCTGTAAGAGCTAAAATCCCTAATGTGCTGATATCGGGTTGAAGAACCAAAAATACGCTCAGCAGGCCAAGGATGATTCCAAAAAACAACAACGTGCTACTTGAGCCGCCCCGAGAACGCAATGCCTTCTTTTCTGTTCTGGAGCTTAACCAAGCAGCAGTGTATAAGATAAAAGCAAGTTTCAAAAACTCAGAGGGCTGGAAGGAAATTGCGCCAAGAGAAACCCATCGGTATGCTCCTCTTATTTCTCCCCCGACTCCTGGGGCAAAGGTAAGAGCTAAAAAAAATACGCAAAAAAGAAGCAGAGGGAAGGCAAGTTTTTTCAGCGTCTGCAACGGAAGGAAAAATGCGACAATCCCAAAAAGAATGCCAGGCAACATACCATACAGCAACTGATGGGAGAAAAAGTAAAACGTGGTGCCGAATTTCTGCATGGAAAACGATGCAGAAACGCTCGCCAAAATCAAAATGCCAAAAAATACTAAAGCACAACTTATGGCGAACAATATAATATCTGGGCTATGCGTTCTTTTCATTCCCTAACTTCTTTACCCATTTTATAAACTGCTCTCCCCTATCTTTATAATCTTTGAACATGTTAAATGATGAGGCGGCCGGAGACAAAATGCAGATTTTCCCTTTTGCGGTATGAAGATAAGCAAACCATACCGCTTCTTGCATATTTTTTGCAAAGAAGTGTTTGGGAGGATTTTTTATACTCGCTAAAATCTTCTTTCCTGTCGTAGGAAAAAGAACGAGAACTCTCACAGAACTCTTCCCTATGTCTTTCCCTAACTTTTCAAAAGAGATTCCTCGGTCATAGCCGCCAGCAATAAGCGTATACACCTTGGGACCCAAAGCTTCAATTGCAGCAATCGTTGCCTCGGGAATGGTTGCCAAAGAATCGTTATAGAAAGTAACTCCCTTGAACTCCCCTACTTTTTCTAGCCGGTGAGGAAGCGGCTTGAAGTTACGAATAGCTTGCTGGATTTTCTTTTCGGGAATTCCGAAAAGTTTCCCAATGAGTATCGCGGGCTCTGTCGATGCAATCCATGAGTAGAGAAGCTCAGCTTCTTTCTGAGAAGGTGAGCTTCTTAAGTTTTTTCCAAACGGAAGTTTCTGCGCTTTTGAACTTTTTGCAATCTTGCAAACATCTGGATCTTTGGAGTTGTAGATAAGGAAATCTTCTTCGCTTTGGTGCTTCGTAATGTTTGCTTTTGCGTTGGCATAAGAACGAAAGTTTCCTCCATAGTAATCAAGATGTTCTGGATAGAGATTGAGAAATACTGCAATATGCGGGCTCAATGAAAGATTGGTTAGTTGAAAGCTTGAGAGTTCGTATACAAACACATCTTCTGGCGTTGCTGTATGAAGAAATTGCAGTACCGGAACCTCAATATTCCCAATGAGATGCGTTTTAATGCCCCCCTGTTTAAGAACGGCGTGCACGAGCGAAGCCGTCGTACTTTTTCCCTTTGTTCCTGTGATGCCAATAATTGTTCCAGGGCAGTTTTCAAAGAAAATTTCAGTTTGTGAAGTAATCTTTTGATTTTTGGTTATGAACGGAGCAATAACATAGGGAGGCACTCCAGGAGATTTGATGATAATGTCGTAGTTTTTTAGGGTTTTAAGATAATCTTTGTCAAATTTTTGATCAGCAATCCCAATGGTTTTTTTAGGGAATTTCTTTTTCAAAAATAAAAGCGTATCTCTCCCCTCTCGTCCAAACCCCAAAATGAGGATCTTTTTCTTTTTGAGCTCATCTAACAGCATTGTATCCTCAACGTATCACAAAATAAAAAAATGAGGGAGAGCTTGGTTCCTTTTGCTCTCCCTCTTGGCACGTTGCCCCCAGTGGGCTACATGCCTTTGCCACGCTTTGGCCTTCTTAGAACTTGCCATGGCTACTCTTCTTTTTCCCGCAACTTCGCCTCACAGGTTGCGCAGCCGCATCCTATTCTTTTCTCATCCCGATAGTTTTTAAGGATCAGGCAAGTAAGCTCTTTCTCGGTTAGACCGAAAGAAATCCCTATTGCAAAAAACTCTTTCATGCGCTTGAGCAAATCTTCCCGTCCTCGAGGGGAAAGTCCATCAAGATCTATAGATCTGCTGATCATTTGGAAGGCGTACCCTTGCAGTACCTCAAGATCCTCTCGCATCACTGCTTTTGGATCCGCTACAGTAAGCACTTCTTTCCTCCTTTCACCTTTTCAGGTTTGGGTTAGTGGATAATAACTCTAGCAACAATACCTGTCTAGTGGAAAACTAAACTCGCAGGCCTTCTTTCTTGTACGTGTCAATGGCTATTTTTGAGAATACTTTCAAATCGAGGTGGGAGGAAATGTTTTGCATTCCAAGAGCGAAGTAGAGGGTGTGTCTTTAGTTTCCTTTGAGAAAGCGAGAGCGCTGCCCTGCTTTCTGCAACAGTACCAACGCACTCAAACGGCTTGAGGCGTTTTTTGCCCGTGAGCTCCTGCAGCAAAGGCTTGAGTTTTTTGTCTTTTGCAAGGTTTTTGCCGAATATGCCAAGGGTTCGTTCTTTGGCAAAAGGGTAGAGTACCAAGAACACAAACAGGCATTTTGCGCATTTGCCGCACCATTTTCCCGAGGGCTTTTTTGTGCCTGATTTGGTTTTATTGGCCTCGTTGCAACTTAAAAACGCGCCAAAATATTTGGGATAGCGTGCGAATATTTTTGCTATCTGGAGTTCATAGAGGGGCCGCAAAAAACTGAAATACTCAATATCTTTGGCAAGATATTTCTTGCTGTATTCCCTGAAATTCTTCTCAAACTCAAAACTCTTGGAATATTGATGGTTGATCATTCTCCCAAGATATTCTACATTCCCTTCATTGGAACTTCTCTCATTGGAAAACGCAATATATTTGTAGTCAAAGAAAACTGCGCAGAGAACAGAAAGAAAAGCAAGATACGCAGAAAACGGCGTGTGGCCGTTGAGATACCCTTTTCGGTTTAATTCGAGGAGTGTGGGGTCGATTGCACGCTCAACCACAATGGGATTTTTTTCTCCTGCAATTTTGAAAATCGCATTGTGTTCTTGTTTTGGATTGAGTACAAAGGCGCGATGACGCATTTTTTTGAGGCGTTCAAGTGTAACTATCGCGTCTTTCCCACCTCCAACTGGAATGAGTGTTTGGTTGGAAAGTTTTCCAGAAAAACGAGTTATCTTCTTACCATTGCCATGGCTTTGATAAAAAGATGATTGTATAATGAGGAAATTTTGTTTTGTGAAATCAATATGGTTTCGATAAAAAAACTCGCCCATGCCGCAGACTAAAAGATCTTCCCACCAGGCAATCTGCTCTGTATTGAGAAACCCTGCTTCAACAACAATTTCTGGCGAAGCAGTCGCCTTCCAATAACTTACCATCTCTACTAGCCCTAGATGAAATACCAGGTTATTGATTATCCCCTCCTCTATTTTTTCAACCCCGTCTTTCAAGACTCCTTTAATAACAATACGCGGATGAAAGACAATCTCCGGGGGTACACGAAAGACAAAGGAGATGTGGAGATCTTTTTTTTGCTGTTCCCACGAGTAGGAGGTGTAGAAGAACCGGGGGTATTTTTTTCTCAAGTCCTCTGTTGTTGGCATAGGGTAAAGATAACAGATTTTTAAGGGTTTTTAAAGAAAAAGTCCGACCCCCGGAAGGAATCGGACCCTGTTCGATAGAACTTTTAGCCGGCTGCTACGACCTTCCGGAGTACATCCCCGTATACATTCCAAAAGGCAACTTTCAATTCAGGGCGTCTGTCTAGAAGACTGTGAGGATCTCGCGAGAAATCCTCGGGTTCCAGCTGTAAAACAGAGATCAGGGCGCTCGTGGGGATGCGCTGTGATTCCCCTCCGCTCAAGGCAACGAGCTTTGTTTGTTCATCTTTCTCGTCATCTGCAAGGATAATCCCTGGACAAAAATTCATGGGGTGTTCATAGCCGCCGGGCAGTTTTATAAGAACGAACATTCCAATGGGAAATCGTTCCTCTGTCATAATGCGTATCCTCCTTTGCGGTATTCTTCTCTTTTACCGTTTTTGCGCTCTTCTTGTCAACCATAGCCAAGAAAACGAATGGCAATCCCCACAAAAACAGCCACGATGCCAATAATCCAAAAGCGCATGGTGATTTGCTCTTTTGCCCAGCCCTTTGCCTCAAAATGATGGTGAATGGGGGCAGCTAAAAAGACTTTCTTTCCCCTCCTGAGTTTTTTTGAGACAAGCTGTACAATGACAGAGCCTGATTCTACAACGAGCAAAATTCCAATAACAGGAATGAGAAAAATAGAATTGGTGAGCATTGCCACCACCGTGAGCGTGGCGGTTAACCCCATTACTCCTGCCTCTCCCATGTAAAACTTTGCAGGAGGAATATTGAACCACAAAAAAGAGAGCAAGGCTCCAACAATTGCT
>VMEU01000004.1 GCA_007375675.1 Parcubacteria group bacterium Greene0416_39
GAAGATAGAGCCACTCTTTAAGAGTTTTTGGTATGCGTAAGCCCATTCTTTTATTTGGTATTGCTCTTTCTGTTTTCTTTGTTCTTTCTCAAGAAGGGGATAGGTCATTCGACTCCCTCGGGACTGAGTCCTCGGGACGAACGTCTGAGAGTCTCAGACTCGAAGAGACACAGGACCATGTCCTACCTCAAAATCAAGCCCTTCGACAAAACTTAGGGCAAGCTCTTTTAAATACTACTCTTGGCTTTCCTGATGCCAAGTATGAAGTCTTTGTTCCAGTAGGAAGCACGGTCTATGACCTAATGGACAAGGCGAGTAAACAATACGGCTTTTCCTTTTCAGGGGAAAGCTTTCCAGGAATGGGATTTTTCGTGGAGGAAATCAAAGGGGTAAGACAAAACCCCGGAAAAGGCCTGTACTGGATTTACTACATCAATGGTGAGAAGTCCCAGGTCGGCGTATCAAGTTACATTCTTAAACCTTATGACGTTATTTCGTGGAAGTATGGAGATGAGGAATAGTGTTGTCTGCGCAGTCATTCTTGCTGCAGCAACAGGTTTGTTTGTGCTCCCGGGAGCGGCGAGGGCGGCCTTGAACACTACGTTGTATATCCAAGGGCCGGGGGGATCTATACTCGTGAATACCCCACTTGTTGTTCCAGAAAGCTGCACCGTGGAGGACAATGTCGGAGCAACACATAATTTTTCTGGACACCGCGCCCCTTGCGCGATTAAGGCAGCAAAAGACACAGGGCTCATTTCAGATTTTCTGTTTAAGGATTTTGGAGGACTTGGACTTTTCTTAGACCGCGTGAACAGCATTGCGTCAGGTCCAGCTCCAGATTACCCGTACTGGAACTTGTGGCGCAACAGCGTGGTTTCTGAAGTCGGTATCAGCCAGATTACCCTTTCCAATGGCGACGCTTTTCAGCTCACGTATGGGCCCGATAAGACAGCAATCATCCAGGGAGGCAGTGTGACGCAGTCAGCAGGAGGGCCTGTGGTTACGGATGTATATCCAAGAAAGTTTGACGTGGAAAGCGCCGTATCTTTTTTGGTGGCAAGCCAACAACAGAATGGTTCTTTTGGCCATCCCCTCTTTACTGATTGGGCAGCGGTAGCTCTGGGTGCGTACAAAGGAAAGAGCGCAACAGCGAGCGCTGCAAAAGAAGAGCTTCGAGAATGGCTCGTAGCAAACTCAGTTCCAGAGGGCAGTGTGCTCACCGATTACGAGAGGCGGGCAATGGCATTGATGTCTTTAGGTATTGACCCATATTCTGGAACCAGCCAAAACATCATTGAAACTATTGTTGCCGGGTTTGACGGCCAGCAGTTTGGAAACCCTGGTTTGGTGAATGATGATATCTTTGCTGTTCTGGTTCTGCAAAAGGCAGGATATGAGGCAAACGTGACCCCCTTACTAGAAACCCTTCCTTTTATTCTTTCGTGGCAAAGGGAAAGCGGTTCCTTTGGAAGTGTTGACCTTACCGCAGCTGCGGTGCAGACATTGTCATTGTTTCCTGGAAGCGAACAGAGAAACAAAGCTCTATTGAAAGCTCGTGACTATCTTGCGGGGCAACAGGAAAGCACTGGCGGATTTGGGAATGTGTATTCTACAGCTTGGGTCTTGCAGGCGATTGCCTCGCTCAATGAAGATGGTGACGGTTGGGCAATGGAGGTTGATAAGAGAACCCCTGAGCATTTCCTTGCGCTCCGCCAGGCATTAGATGGAGGATTGCTGCAGGCAGAATCAAAGGAGAATCGTATCTGGGCAACTTCCTATGCAATTCCTGCCGCGCTTCAAAAAGGGTGGGGCAAAGTGCTGGTTGCATTTCCAAGACCAGTGCTTGTGCAGGCACCAATAATTGCAAGCACTCATTTGGAGCAGGCAGCGGCGCAAGAACTACAGGTTCAGCTGGACGCCATTGCAGAGGAAGCTCGTTTGCTTACTCTGCAGGTTGTGAGCTTGGAGCTTCAGAAGGTGCGTACACAGGTTGCGCTGCTGGAGCCCCGCGTGCTTGTGTACCTTCGGGACATCTCCCGTATGGAGACATTTGCGGAGTCTGCAGATGCAAGAAACTTAGTTTCCAAGAACGAAGAAACTAAGTTTCTCAGTACGCTGCAAGAGTCTCTTGTAACTGTGGAGCCTATTGTTGGATCAGAGTTTTCTGCAGGCATAGGGGGAGCAACAAAACAACTTCCCTGGCAAAATGTCCTTCCCTACGTTGTGGCTGGAGGAGTACTGGCCTTCTTGCTTTTTGGGAATCCCAAAGGCATACTCTCATTTTTACAGGGCCGCTTGAGTAAAGTAGGTTAGGTTGTATAATCAGGAGAATGATATATCTGGGAGCGGATCACGCAGGCTTTGGATTGAAAGAGGAGATAAAAAAATATCTCAAAGAGCAAAGGAAAGAGGTTGAGGACCTGGGCGTTTTTGAGTTGAATGCAGATGATGATTATCCCGACTTCATTGCTCCTGTTGCGAAAAAGGTTGCTGAAAACCTAGAACAAAACAAAGGGATCGTGCTTGGGGGATCTGGGCAGGGCGAGGCGATTGTTGCAAACAAAGTAAAAGGAATCAGGGCAGCCGTGTATTATGGCGGGCCGCTTGAAATTGTAGAATTGTCACGTCAGCACAACAACGCAAACATTCTCTCGCTTGGAGCACGATTTCTTACTGCGGACCAGGCAAAAGAAGCGGCTCTTGCATTTCTTGAAACCGCTTTTGATGGAGGTCGCCACAAGAGAAGAATAGAAAAAATTGATCCATGACACAAAAAGTTATTCCAGCAATTCTCACTTCAGATCCTGAAGATTTGAGAGCAAAACTCCAGCTTTTCAAAGCGGAGTCTGAATGGATGCACATTGATATTATGGACGGAAAATTTGTTTCCAACGTTTCGGTTTCAGTGCGAGACCTCCTCGCCCCAGAGGGGCGGGGAAAAGATTTTCGTTTGGAGATTCACCTCATGGTGCAAAATCCCCAAGCATATCTTAAAGATTGTCTCGCTACGCGAGATCCCGCGAAGCGGGACAAAGACCGAGGAGTAGGACGCATAATTGTCCACCAAGAAGCCACTGGAGATATAAGAAAGGCGCTTCGGGAAATGAAGGCATATGGTTTGGAGGTAGGCATTGCTTTAAATCCTGCAACCCCTATTAATGTGCTTGCCCTGCACGCTAACGACGTTGCCTCTGTGCTTATCATGGGAGTGACTCCGGGGCTTCAAGGCCAAGAGTTTATGCCCTCGGTGCTTGAGAAAATCCCAGCTATCAAAAAAGATTTCCCTCACCTGCAAATTGGGGTTGACGGGGGAGTGGGGGAAGAAAATATCTCCACCATTTTTCAAGCTGGAGCAGACTATGCGGTCGTGGGAAGCAAGATTTTTGCCACCCAAGATCCCGTAGAAGCTTTCAAGAAATTGGAAGAAATGTTATGATTACAAAACAAAAAGCAAAGCACCCAACTAAGCAAGATTCGTCGTTGGGTGCTTACGGAAGGTTTGTTGTAAAAGATTACCTTCCCTTACCTCTGTGTTTCCACGGTTTTGTGAGTACCATTGTAGCAACTACAAATAATACTGCACTTACCGCTAACAATACTACGGATTTTTGGACATCAGGGTTGATGGGGAGTTCTCTGACGCCACTGGGGCCCGTTCGGAATCTGTCGTAATCGTTACCGATCATTGAGTAGATGCCCCAGATGAAGCCCGCGAGCACGCCTAGGCCGGCGATACTCATTACGCCGCCGAGAAGTTTCTCACGACTCGTCCACTTGGTCCACTGAGTCCTCATGATCTTTCTGATCCTCATTTTTTACCCTCCTGAGATATCCTATAAAGATTATACACTATAATATAAAAATGTCAAGTACGCTGGAAAAAGCTTATACGATAGATCCCGTAGAAGCTTTCTGCAAGCTTCAAGAGATGGTATCCTAATTCAACATATGCAAAAGCAGTATTCTCTGAAAGAACTGGAGAAAAAGGCGAACGAGATACGGCAAGATATTATTAAAATGCTTGTCGTAGCAGGGTCTGGGCACTCGGCAGGCCCTTTGGGCATGGCAGATATTTTTACTGCTTTGTACTTTAAGGTATTGAGGCATGACCCCAAACGCCCTAATTGGAAAGAGAGGGATCGTCTTATTCTTTCCAACGGCCACATCTGCCCTGTTCGATATACGGCAATGGCGCATGCAGGATATTTCTCGAAGAATTGGCTTTCAACCTTTCGTACAATTGGTTCAAAACTAGAAGGGCATCCCTCTTTTAAGAAAATTTCCGCTTTAGAGACTACATCAGGCCCCCTGGGAGAAGGACTCTCGGAGGCGTGTGGCTTTGCGTTAGCTGCAAAAATAGACAAAGCAACCTACCACATTTGGTGCTTACTGTCTGACGGGGAACATCAAGAAGGCATGACCTGGGAAGCAGCAATGCTTGCCAGCAAGTACCGACTGAACAATCTCACCTGTATTATTGATCGGAACAACATTCAGATTGATGGGTATACGGAAGATATTATGCCTTTGGAACCCTTGCGTGAAAAGTACGAGGCATTCGGCTGGCATGTTATTGATATGAACGGCCACGACATTCAAGAAATTATCTCAACCTTAGAAGAAGCAAAGGCAGTTGCAGAAAAACCCGTATGCATTATTGCCCACACCATTCCAGGGAAAGGAGTTTCTTTCATGGAAAAGGATTACAAGTGGCACGGCGTTCCTCCGGGAACCGATATTCCAGGCGAACCTCCAAAGGCGGAACAGGCAAAGATTGCGTTGCGCGAACTCCGCACTTTGCAAGGGAAAATCGAGTCAGAGTTGGATTAATCCTTAGCTCGGTTAAGGAAACAGTATGAATTACTATTTTGCAAAACATTATCTAAACGAAACAAAAGTGGAATGGAAACCCATGCGCGACGGGGCTGGCATTGGCATGGCAGAATTGGGAGAAACCAAGAAAGATATGGTGGTGTTGGGAGCAGATACCACAGAGTCTTCAAGGGCTCATTATTTTGCCCAAAAATTTCCAGAGCGCTTCATCCAGGTTGGGGTAGCAGAGCAGAACATGATTGGCATTGCTGCGGGGCTTTCTTATCAAGGCAAGGTTCCCTACGCGGTCACATACGCCGCCTTTCTAATAGGAAGACCGTGGGAACCCATACGAACCACCATTGCATACCCTGAACGGCACGTGGTGTTTGTGTCTTCTCATGCAGGGCTTGCCACAGGTCCTGACGGCCCTACCCACCAAATGACAGAAGATATTGCCATTACGAGGTGCCTGCCCGGATTTACCGTGATTGCTCCTTGTGATTTTGAGCAGGCGAGAAAGGCAGTGAAAGCAGCATATTCTTTGAAGGGGCCGGTCTATATAAGGAACTGCAGAGAAAAAACGCCCGTGTTCACTACCGACAAAACGCCTTTTGAAGTAGGCAAAGCGCAGATATTGCGTGAAGGTAAAGATGTTACCGTCATTGGCCATGGGTATATGGTGTACTGGCTTTTGCAGATTGCAGAAGAACTAAAAAAGAAAATCTCCATTGAAGTTATTAACCTGCACACCATAAAGCCGTTGGACGGCAAGACGATTCTGCAATCAACAAAGAAAACAAAAAGGGTGTTTTGTGCAGAAGACCACAATGTCATAGGCGGCATGGGCAGCGCAGTTGCAGAGTTTCTCTCTGAAACATATCCAGTCCCCATGAAACTCCACGGCGTCTATGATACTTTTGCAGAATCGGGCTCTGTGAAAGATCTCTGGAAAAAGTATGGCCTCGACAAAGAAGGAACAAAGAAAGTTCTTTTAGAATTTCTAAAAAAGGTATGAAACCAAAGTTTGATCTTATATCGGTGGGGGATACGCAGTATGACGTGTTTCTTGAATTGGAAGAGGAAACAAAGATTCTCCGTGATGAACAGGAGCAGAGAGACTACTTAGGATTGGTGTTTGCTGAGAAAATCCCGGTACAATCATATACTGCAGTTCCTGCGGTGGGGAACTCGGTCAACGTTGCGATTGGAGCCTCTCGTCTTGGCCTGAAGACTGCCCTCTATACTGTCTTGGGAGATGATCGCGTGGGGAAAGAGGAACTTGAGATCTTTAAAAAAGAAAAGGTTTCCACAGACTACATTGCGTGGGACAAAAAGCGCGGGAGCAATTTTTCTGCAGTGCTCAATTACAAAGGAGAAAGAACCATTCTGGTGTTTCACGAACCAAGAGATTACAACCTTCCCAAGTTAGCTCCTGCAAGGTTTTTGTACTACAGCTCGCTTGCTAAAGATCACGAGAAGCTCCATACGCAAATTCCTTCATACATCAAAAAATCTGGAGCAAAGCTTGTGTTTAATCCAGGAAGCCATCAGTTAAAAGAAGGTCTTTCAGTTCTCCAGCCCATTTTACAGGTGACCTCTGTATTTTTGGTAAACAAAGAAGAAGCGCAAGAGCTTCTTGGCACAACAGAACAGGATGTGAAAATACTTTTGGAGCTTTTATCCCGCTGCGCGGGATCCCGCGAAGCGGGACAAGGGCCTGAAATTGTGGTAATCACAGATGATGGCAAGGGATCCCATTGTTTTGACGGCACGAATTTCTATCACTTGGATATTTTTCGCGTTCCAGTGAAAGAAATGACAGGAGCGGGAGACGCGTATTCTACTGGATTTGTGAGCGCCCTCGCATATGGAAATAACGTTAAAGAGGCAATGCGTTGGGGAGCAGTGAACGGAGCGTCTGTTATTCAAAAGATTGGCGCTCGAGAGGGTCTCTTGAGAAAAGACGAGATGGAAAAGATGCTGCAAGAAAATCCTGGGTTTCAGCCCATTATCATATAATCCATGCCAAAAGTTTTTGTTACGAAAAATATACCAGAAAAGGGGATTGAGCTTTTACAAAAAGCAGGATACGAGGTTGCGATAGGTTCCAACGCAAAGGGAGCTCACGCCGTGTTGTCTTTGCTTACCGATCATATTGACGCACGGTTCATGGACTCAATTGGTTCTCAACTGAAGGTAATCTCAAACATGGCTGCTGGTTTGGACAACGTTGATCTTGATGTGGCAAAAGAGCGTGGTGTTGCCGTGAGAAATACCCCCGACGTGTTGACTGAATCGGTTGCAGAGCACGCCGCAGCTCTGATTTTAGGAACTACACGGCGTGTTGCCGAGGGCGATCGGTTTGTGAGAGCAGGAAAATTCAAGGGGTGGGATCCCGCACTGCTCTTAGGAATAGAATTGAATGGAAAGACACTTGGCATAGTGGGCCACGGACGAATCGGATGCCGCCTCGCAGGTATTATGCAGAAAGGATTTGGGATGCGAGCGGTCTATTACGATACGGCGCGCGACTCTGTAAAAGAAGAAACATGCGGTATTACGTATGCTTCTTTTGAAGATCTGTTGAAAGATTCAGACGTGGTGAGTTTGCACGTGCCTTTATTGCCAGGAACTCGCCACCTCATAGGGGAGAAGGAGTTGCGGCTGATGAAGCCGACTGCGTATCTTGTCAACACGGCTCGTGGCGCAATAGTTGATGAAAAGGCATTGGTCAAGGCGCTCAAAGAGCAATGGATTGCAGGAGCCGCTCTTGATGTGTTTGAGAATGAACCCAAGCTTGCACCAGGGCTTGCAAAGCTCCAGAACGTGATTCTTACCCCTCACATTGCCTCTGCTACCAAAGAAACCAGAGAAAAAATGGCAGAGCTTGCCGCACAAAATATTATTGCCGTTTTGTAAATTTGTATGGCAAAAACAAGCATACACATTCAAAAAGATTTTAATAAACCTTGGGGAGGGTATTTAAAGTTTATCGAAAATGCGCCGTGCACGGTGAAAATCATTGTTGTAAAAAAGGACGCAGCGCTTTCTTTGCAGACTCATAAACTGCGAGCCGAGTTTTGGTATGTAATTTCAGGAAAGGTAGTAGCTACCATTGGCAAAGATAAAAAGCATCTAAAGAAAAGCGTGTTAAATCCAGGAGACACGATTAAATCTCCAGTAGGTTTTCTTCATCGTATAGAGGGGATTCAAGCTTCCAAAGTTCTTGAAATTTCTTTGGGAACTTTCAGAGAAAACGATATTGTGCGCCACGAAGACAAGTACGGGCGAGCACCAAAATAGAAAGGTGAAAAGGAAGGTGTGGAGAACTTCTCTTTGCAAGCGTGTTTGCTCAACGTATAATACATAGAACAAGGTTGAAGAATAATTATCCATATAATTCGTATTATATAATATGAACCAATCAAAGCTCGTGTTTGCGCTTATTGCGCTTGTGGTAGGCTTGGCCGCAGGATTTTTCTACGGCAACAGTGCAGGAGTGAAAAAAGGCGTAGCGCAAGAAAAAGCTGCGCAAGAGGCAAGCAAAGAGGCAAGCGAAAAAGCAGCAGAAGAAGAAGCGGCAAAGGCTGTCAATCCTTTCGAACAGACCACCACCAATCCTTTTGAAAAGTCTCCGGCCAATCCGTTTGAAAACGTGAATCTCAATCCTTTTAAGTAACATGAGAATACTACTCTTTGTAAGCTTAGTTGCGGCAAGTTTCTTTGGCTTTGCTTTTTTTGTTTCTGCAAGTTCTCCTTTTGATATCACCTTTCCAATCCCAGAGCTTGGCAACTGCCAAGATCAGGCAGGGTGCAAGGCCTTTTGTGATAACTTTGCCAATAAAGATGCGTGCATTGCCTTTGCCCAAAAACATGGGTTAGCAAGCGACGAACAGGTAGAAGAAGTAAGGAACCTGCCTGCCGTTGGGCCTGGCGGATGCCAGAGTGAATCAGAGTGCCGGGCCTACTGTGACGACTCAAATAATGTGGAAGAATGCCTTGCTTTTGCCCAAGAGCATGGCCTTATTAGTAAAGAAAAAGTAGAGAAGACAAGAGAATTTATCAAAAGCGGCCCTGGCGGGTGCAAAGGGCCAAAGGAGTGCCGTGCATATTGCGAGGATGCGAGCAATCAAGATGAGTGTTTCGCGTTTGCAGAAGAACATAACTTAATCCCCAAAGAAGAGCTTGAGCGAGGCCGGGCACTTTCAAAACAAGGCGGGCCTGGAGGATGCAAGAGCGAGCAAGAGTGCCGCGCGTATTGCCAAGACCCTACCCATACAGAGGAATGCTTGGATTCTGCAGTAAAGCTTGGGATGCTGAGCGAAGAACAAGCAAAGAGAATTAAAAAAGCAGCGGTGTTAGGCGGCCCAGGAGGCTGCAAAGGAGAGGAGTGCCGCACATACTGTGAAGACCCTGCTCATCAGACAGAATGCATTGCGTTTGCAGAGGAGAATGGGTTTATGTCTCCAGAAGATGCTGCGCGAGCAAGGAAATTTGCAGGCAAAGAGGGTCCAGGAGGGTGTAAAGGAGAACAATGCCGAACGTTTTGTGAGAGTCCAGGCAATGAACAAGCATGTCTTGAATTTGCAGAAAGAGAAGGATTAATGCCAGCTGAAGAAGTTGCAAGAGCAAGGAAGTTTCTCACGGTTTCTGAGCAAGGAGGGCCAGGGGGATGCAGAGGTATTGAATGCCGGGGCTACTGTCAAGATCCTGCTCATCAGGATGAATGTTTTCAGTTTGCAAAAGGCAACGGACTTCTTCGCGCAGAAGACGAACAGAATTTTGAAGCAGGCAAGAAACTTCAAAAGGTGGTGCAGGAGTCTGGAGGCCCTGGAGGATGCAAGTCAGACCAAGAATGCCAGGCCTACTGTTCAGATCCTAGCCATGGAGAAGAATGTATAGCATTTGGTGCGACGCACGGAGGTATTCCAGAAGAAGAAGTACGCAAGATGCTCAAGGAGTTTACCGAGGAGAGACATTCAGGCCCTGGAGAGTTTCGTCCCTCAGGGGATTTCAGGCGCTTTGAAGAAGAATCCCAGAAACGATTTGAAGAGTTTAGGCAGTTGGAGCACCAGTTCCGCGGGAAAGAGTTTCCCGCCCAGGGCGGGCCCGCCTTTGGCGGGGGCCCAGGCCAACCAACAGGCCCCGCTAACTTTGCGGGTCCTGGCGGTTGCACTTCTCCTTCAGAATGTATCAAGTATTGTACCGAGCACAAAGAAGAATGCTTTAGTTTTGGTCCTCCTGGTAAGCCTGGCACTACGCCTCCAGAAGGTGGTATCCCCCCTGGCCGTGAGTTTGGGCCTCCCAAGCCAGAACAAACTCAACAGTTCCAGCAGTTCAAAAACGAAGGAGATAAGAGAGAATTGTTCAAACAAAAGTTTGAGGAGTTTAAGCCCCCAGAAGGATTCAAACCTCCAGAAGGTTTCCATCCTCCTGATAGGTCTCAGATAAAAGAATCTATTCCACAAGATAGTCGTGCAGCAGCCTGTACTGGAGAGGGAGGGGTTTGGGATGGAACCACGTGTCGGCCGCCCAAAGAACCTACTCAATTCTTCCCTGAAGGAGGATTCCCGCAACAACAAACCGAGCGACAAGTCCAGCAACAAATGCTTGAACAGCAGATTCAACAGCAAGTACAGCAGGTGCAACAGCTTCAGCTGCAGCAACAACAGCAGCAGCAGATTCAACCTCCTGCTCAGCAATTTTTCCCGAGTTCAGGAGGAACCTCTACTCCTCCACCTAGTTTTACCCCGCCACCGAGTACCCCTCCAGCAGGAGGTTCCATCATTGACGCAGTTCGCTCATTCCTCAGGCTCAAGCCTTAGTCATGCCTTTTCAGCTTTTCTATCTTCTTTCGTTTCTCGCGCTTCCTGTATGGACGTTGAGTTTCGGTTCTCTGGTTTTTCAGTTTATTGAAAGAATGCTCCCGGATGCCTTGTCTTATGGGTACGGGGGAGGTTTTGCTTTCGGTGCCCTGAAAAATGTTGTCGCTTCACTTATCATCGCGTTTCCCTTGTACCTATTTTTGATGTGGCAGCTTTGGAAAGGCGCCAAGGTGCATCCAGAACAACTCCAATCTCTGGTTCGGAAATGGTTCACCTATATTGTCCTTGTTGTGGTCGCAGGAGTCATTCTCGGAGATCTCATCGCGTTACTTACCAGTTTTTTGGGAGGAGAGTTGGCATTACGGTTTTCTCTCAAGGCGTTGAGCATTCTTGCAATCTCAGCAAGCATTTTTGGCTACTATTTTTTTGAACTCAAAAGGAGCGGCGTCTCTCTATTCCCAAGAGGACTAAAGGTTTTTGTTGGGGCCGTTATTCTCCTCGTTCTTCTTGCAACCGTGTACGCATTTTCTGTTATGGGAAGTCCAGGCAAACAGCGCGCCCTTCAGTTTGACCAGCGCCGTGCATCAGACATTCAGCAGATTTCCTATGCAATAGATAGCTACTGGGAGAGAAACAAAAAACTCCCCTTAAGCTTTGAAGAACTCAAGACTCAACCATATTTATACATTCAGTCAGTAAAAGATCCCAAAACCCAAGAGCTCTATGAGTACCAGGTCTTGGAAGACAAAAAGTATGAGCTTTGTGCGGTGTTTGAAACTGATTCAGGTGAATACAAACAGAGAGCAAAAGTTCAAACTCCGTTTTCTGAAGAAATATGGAACCATGGTATCGGGCGAACCTGTTTTGAAAAAGAAGCGCAGTCTTCTCGAAACGATAAAGAGCTCCAGTTTCTGAACGCCCCTGTTCAAATTCCTGCAAGCCCTGTTCCAGCAAGAGCTTTTTGATTCTTTGTGGTAGAGTCTTTTGAGATAAGGAAAAGGCGCGCAAACGCTATTGTCAGGAAGCTTAAGCAACTCTTCCCAAAGGCAAAGATTGTACTCAAATACTCCAACAACTGGGAGCTTTTGGTTGCAGTTCAACTTTCGGCGCAGTGTACCGATAAAAAGGTGAACGAGGTTACAGCCAAGCTTTTCCAAAAATACAAGACGCTCGATAGCTACGTGAAGGCATCCCGCAGCCGGCTATCCATCAAAGCATTTGAAAAAGATATTCATTCGTGCGGATTTTTTCGCAACAAAACTAAGAATATTTTAGCAGCAGCAAAACTCATCAAAGAAAAGTTTTGCGGCACAATTCCCCGCACCATGAAAGAAATGCTTACCATTCCTGGGGTAGCGAGAAAAACCGCAAACGTGGTGTTGGGTAATGCCTATGGTGTGGTAGAGGGAATTGCGGTGGATACTCACGTAATGCGCCTTTCCCAGAAATTTGGCCTCACCGACCACAAAGACCCAGTCAAAATTGAGCGAGACCTCATGGAATTGGTTCCCAGGGGAGACTGGTTTTTTCTCACTTATGGTCTTATTGAATACGGCCGTCAGATTTGTCCTGCGAGACCACACGATTGTAAAAAACATGTTGCCCTATAAACTCATAGAGAAAAAGTGTGTGCCGTGCGAAGCCAGGCACAGTACTGTGCCTGGCGAAGGGGGAGCGCAACCCTTCACGGTTTCGCAAATCAGAGATTACTTAGTTCAGCTCAACCCTTCGACAAGCTCAGAGCAGGAGTGGGAAGTTTTAGATGACAAGAAAATCAAAAAGCAATTCAAATTCAAAAACTTCAAGGAAGCCAT
This sequence comes from Parcubacteria group bacterium Greene0416_39, assembly GCA_007375675.1. GTDB lineage: Bacteria > Patescibacteriota > Minisyncoccia > Minisyncoccales > UBA10102 > VMEU01. The sequence continues at coordinate 12,458 of VMEU01000004.1, forward strand.
TGCTTTTGTGAACAAAGTTGCGGAACTCGCAGAACAGGAAGGACATCATCCCGACGTTCGCATTTTTGGATACAAAAATGTAGAAATTGAGCTTTCAACCCACGCGATCAACGGCCTTTCAGAAAACGATTTTATCCTCGCAGCAAAAATTGAACAATTAGTTTAGTATGCATCTAACGAGGGCTATACAAAGGTCCGTCCTTTGTAGTTATTCGAGGAGGAGAGAGGCAATATCTTTTGGATATTCTTCTAGCTCTTCTACAAAAACTTTATATTCTTGTTGCGGAAATTTTTGAGAAAAGAAAGCAAATATTTCATTCGTATCTACCCAATCTTGTTTTCTCTTTCCTAGATAGTTTGGGTAGCTCGAGTACGGATAACTACACAAAGGTCCGTCCTTTGCAAGTAGTTCTTTGGGATTTTGGTGTATGTATTTTGATACATATACAAATTGTTCATCTCTTTCTATTAAAACTGCTTTGTATCTTCCTTGGAAAAGCGGGCCTACCCGTTGATATGTTCTATTAAAATATCCTGAGTAACTTGTTGCAAGAGCTCTCATAAATTTTTCCATCCCCCTCTCCACGAGATTTTTTATCAGCAGATGGAAGTGGTTTGGCATAAGGCAATATGCCAAAAGGTGTACTTGCTTATTGCAATTTAGTGGTTTTCTTCGAGGGATTATCTCTTTAGGATTTTTGAGATCCTGGTGTTCTGGCGGGAGCAAGTATTCTTTGAGAAAATAAAGAAAGGTCCTATAGTCTTTTTCGGTAGGAAAGATGTTTTGCTTTGCTACTCCACGATTATAAATATGGTAGTACCCGCCCTCCACAAAGCTCTTTATTACATTTTTTGCAGGCATATCTTGAGGTGAATATATGAACTCTGATATAATAATATAAGATATAAGAGGATTATGCAAAGGTCCGTCCTTTGTATTATGCTATGGATCACGTGGCGATCATGAGAAAATCATGGAAGCTCACCGAGAAGATTCTCACGGGAGAAAAGAGTATTGAGTCTCGGTGGTACAAAACAAGGTATGCTCCTTGGGCCAGAATACATAAGGGAGACTCCGTGTATTTTAAAGATTCAGGCGAGCCTGCGAGATTACAGGCAAGGGTACAAAAAGTGTTGCAGTTTCAAGACCTTACTCCAGCAAGAGTACAAGAACTTTTGCAAAAGTACGCAAGAGCCGATGGCATTGAGAAAAAAGATATCCCAGCATTCTTTGAAAGATTTAAAGATAAAAAGTATTGCATTCTCATATTTTTGAAAAATCCGAGGAACGTAGAACCGTTTGAAATCAATAAAAAAGGTTTTGGGGCAATGGCCTCGTGGATAATCGTTAAGAATGCCAAAGAAATAAAACTCTACAAGCAGGAGACAAAAGAAAAAGGTCGCCACGGGAAACGTGTGGCGACCTATTGATCTTCTTGAATCCCAAGGTAGGGAATGTTCAAGGAGGGGTGCCTGTGGGAACGAAAAAGGTGCTTAGTCTCTGAATAACCTTTTCACTCCTGCGCAGTTCTCTGAGTGCTTCTATCCTTGTCCTAGTAACATACCGTGGAGAAATAGGCATCTGTGTTCCAATTTCTCTAGGCGTAAACCTTATCCCGTTCAAGCCATACGACTTATCGAGAACTGTTTTCCGTCTTGCCCAGCGTCTATGATCATTCTTACCCTTTGTGAAAGGAAGAGTATCTAATGCGTTGTTGAGCGCGGCTTGGAGCGAGAGTGTTTCTCCATTCTCCTTGGTGATAGTAGTGCAGATGGGGGTATCAGCAGGCTTGTCTCGGAAAATCGCTCTGAGCAAGTTTTCTGGTCCACGGCTTGTCATATAAGCCCTACCTTTTCTAAAGATTTTCTGTGGAGGGTACCACCCGTATTATAATAACTGCCCTCCAATTGTCAAATTGCAAATGTTAATAAAGTAAAGTACAATACGTAAATGCTACGCTAAGGGCAAAGTGTATGTCTTCATACTATTCTGGAAAACGGACAAGGAATCTTTTTGACCCAAAATCAAAGGAGCCGTTTACATTAAGCCGCAGCAAGCTTGATCTTTTTATAAAGTGCGCTCGGTGTTTTTATCTTGACGTACGCCTGGGAGTTGGCCAGCCGCCAGGATATCCCTTTACCCTCAACGCCGCCGTTGACAAATTACTGAAGAAAGAGTTTGACCTGCACAGGGTTGCCAACACCACTCATCCCCTCATGGAAGCGTATGGTATTGACGGGGTTCCTTTTCAGCACAAGGACATGGAGGCATGGAGAGATTCTCTTTCTCGAGGGATCAGGTTTTTCCATGAACCAACAAATCTTACATTACGAGGAGGCATTGATGACGTTTGGCAAAACTCTAAAGGCGAGTTGCACATTGTTGACTACAAGGCAACTGCAAAAAACAGCGAGGTTACTCTTGACGCTGAATGGCAGGACGGCTACAAGCGCCAGATGGAGATTTACCAGTGGCTGTTTTACGGGAACGGGTTTAAGGTTTCCCCTGTAGGGTATTTTGTGTACGTGAACGGAAAAACAGACAAAGAAGCGTTTGACGGAAAGCTTGAATTTGATGTGAAGATTATTCCTTATGAGGGAGATTGTTCATGGGTAGACGATACACTGGTGAAGGCCAAGGAATGTTTGATGCTAGACAAACTTCCCTCTGCTTCTGCAGACTGCGACTTTTGCACTTACCGCAAGGCAGTGCAAGACGCCTTGGAACCCTTTACCAAAAGTTGACATCGGGCTTTGCAAGCGTAGAATAAAACTATGGATAGAGAAGGAGTTACAATCGAAGATCTTGCGCGAATGGTTGCGAAGGGGTTTGAGGAGACGGCAAAGGCTCAGGTGGTTGAGGCTGAATTTCGTGTAGTGAATGAGAGGCTTGATCGGATTGAAAAGTTTCTTCTTGAAGAACATCGCAGAAGAATTGAACGTTTGGAAGATCAGGTGAAAGAAATCCGGGAGACGCTTGCGATGAAATAGTTAATGAACAGAAACAGTCTCGAAAAAAGACTGTTTTTTTATTTGTTGGGATACTTAAAAAGTCCACGGACGTGAAGATTTTATGTATCTGCGAGAATAAATAAGCCCCGCTGTTGCCGGCGGGGCTTTATTTGGGGGTGAGGTATTTCCGGAGTGGTCTTAGTGATTGGGGGTTTACTTAGTTTTGTCGTCGTCCCAACTGGCCCGAATCTTGCCGATTTTTGCCCAAAAAGCATCATGTTCTGCAGAATCTATCAGGATATCGATCCTGGTGTTGGAGAGGTAAAGGATGCCGAGGCCGAGATCAAAGTTGGCTTGACCCCGAGAGTCTGTCGTCGTCCGCTCCTCAAAACAGATGTATTGTTTAACGCTTTCAGCGTTTGCATTGAATTGCGAACACTCCACAGGGATTCCTGCTATGGGTTTCCCAGTAGGACTTTCTAATGTGCAAGACAATACATTGCCTGCAGCAGTGAAGCGAACTACTGCATTGAGCTTCGGTTTCTGAACCGGAATGGTTTGCTTTAGGTGGTGGGCGATATTATAGATCGCAACGACAAAGTTAGCACTATCGTCAATGGTAGGATGCCATCCTCGATCCGTCACCCAAAACATATCGTGAGGGTTTCTAGTGGTCATTATTTTCCCCTCTTTGTACAGATTTGCTACTATCTTAGGTAGCTGTGATAATTTAAGCATAGGTATTCTTATTTGTCAAGTGGTCAGACAGTAGGGTATAGTAAAGATGATGAAACACGTGAGTTTTACGCAGCCGATGACCTAGTTTTACTTGTCCCCCAGAAGATATATAATAGAGGTATGAAATGTGGATGGTGTAAAGTAAGAAAATACCATGCATTTGGATTATGCCTTCGTTGTTATCATAGGGTTTATTATGGTATCAAGAGTGGGAGATGGAATTCGCATTTGAGAGAATGGACGATGCCAAAGGTGCAAGCAATAGAGAAAGCTTATATCGCAGGGATAATAGACGGGGAAGGATGTATTAAGCTTTACCCGCACGTAAAACCTCCTTGTCAGATTACAATAGCAAATAATGATAAAAGGATGCTTCTCTGGGTGCAGGAAAAATTGCAATGCGGGAATATCTATATCCATAAGCTTCCTCCAGAACGAAAACATAAAACTCAATATCAATGGCGTATAGCGGCACGAGAACAGATAAAGAAGATACTCAATGCGGTAAAACCCTATCTCATTATTAAAAAAGATCAGGCAGAGAGAATGATTGAGTATATTCGATTAAAACCGTATCGTGGATATCGAATCTCAGATTGTCCGCCGCAGATACTTAAAACCATACAGAGAAAGTATGCAAATAAAACATACTAGTTTCACGCAAATAATGACTTACGTGAGATGCGCAGAACACTATCTGTTTCGCTATGCCTTGGGCATTAAGAGGCCTCCTGGGAAGGCCATGAAGCACGGGTTTGCCCTGCATGAGACTTTTGCGTACCACTTTGACCAAAAAAAGAAAGATTCCAAGGGGTTGAAAGTCCGCGACGCAAAAGAATTTTTTGTGGAGGTGTTTCGCAACGCGTTGGAAGAGTATGAGGGTGAAATGGAGGAGACAAAATCTCTCGTCACAAAAGAATTCCTTTTAAAAGAAAAGGAAATTGACGTGAATGAGCTTGTTGCTATGGGCTTGCGGGGCATTGACGTGTATTTTAAGGAAATGAATCCCAAGATGTTTCCGGACTTGGTTGAAGAACCCTTTGCGATTCCCGCGGGAAACAGTCTCCAGCTTGTGGGGAAGATAGACATGACCGATAAAAAAGGCGTCATCCACGAGTTAAAGACCACTCGACGTATGCCAAACGCGCAAGATATTAATCTTGACCAGCAGCTCGCGATCTATCAGCTGGCATATCAAATGTTAAAGGGCAAGCCTGCCAAAGGCATTACCAAAGACTATATAGTATTTTCCAGGCGTGATGCTAAAATTGTGCAGTTTAAGATAGATAAGCCCTTTTTTGACAAGAATGTCGTATTTCGGAACATTGATACGATTATGGAGGCCGTGAGAAGGAATATATTCTATTGCATCCACCCTGCAGAATCCTGGGTATGTTCAAAAGAGTGGTGCGGGTACTACAAACTCCATGCAGAATTGAGAAAGGCGGGGTTTGCAAAATTCATGGTTCGGTATATGATACAGCAGAAATGAAAGAGCGCTATATTGTTATCTCTCTCGGGGGGTCTCTCATTGTGCCGCATCTTTCAGATGAAGGAGGGATTAATGTTCAGTTTCTAAGAAAATTCCGGGCGTTCATTTTGCAACAAATTCAAAAAGGAAGATATTTCATTATTGTGCCCGGGGGCGGGAAAACCTGCAGGTTTTACCAACAGGCAGGTAGGAAGATTGTGCGAATGTCGAATGATGATTTAGACTGGATTGGCATTCATTCTACAAGGCTTAACGCTCAGCTTTTGCGGACAATTTTTGTAAAAGAAGCGCACTTGGCAGTGATTGATCACGATCCCTCAAAAAAAGAAGTGGAGCAATTGCACGGTACCGTAAAAAAAGTTTTTATTGCATCCGGATGGAGGCCGGGACAGTCAACCGACCATGTGGCGGTGCGGCTTGCGCAAAAATTCGGAGCGCGAGAAGTAATCAACGCAAGCAACATCTCTTTTGTTTTCAATAAGGATCCAAAAAAACATAAAGACGCAAAATCTATCCGTGAGATTGCTTGGAAAGAATATAGAAAGTTAATTCCTCTAAAGTGGACGCCAGGGCTTTCTTCTCCTTTTGATCCGGTAGCTGCAAAGCTCGCAGAGAAAATAAATCTAAAGGTAAAAATCCTGCGGGGCGAAGACCTTGAGAATTTCAAAAAAGCCATCGAAGGAAAACCTTTTGAGGGTACCCTAATTTCATGAAACTATCCGTCGGTATCGTGGGGCTGCCCAATGTGGGGAAATCCACGCTGTTTCAGGCGCTCACGAAAAAAGAGGTAAATATTGCCAACTATCCTTTTGCAACCATTGATCCCAACGTGGGCGTGGTTGAGGTGCCAGACGAGCGTGTGCAAAAGCTTAGTGAGGCATTTCATTCTGAAAAAACAATTCCAACGGTTGTTGAATTTGTTGACATTGCAGGTCTTGTGAAAGGGGCAAACAAGGGCGAAGGATTGGGCAATAAGTTCTTGGCAAGCATAAGAGAGGTAGCGGCAATTGTGCAGGTGGTGCGCGGTTTTGAAAATGCAGATATCATACATGTGGAAAAAAGCGTTGATCCCTTGCGTGACATAGATACCATAAATACCGAGCTTCAGCTCAAAGATCTTGAGACCACAGAAAAAGGGAGCGAGATACCCGAGACTCAGCTTTTGGCAAAGAAGCCATTGATCTATTTGCTCAATGCGGATCCCAAAGAAGTTGCTCAAGAACTTTTGCAGAAGGTTAAAAATTTGGGCCTGCCCGCACCTGAGGTGGGAGGTTCGGTTGTTGTCGCAAATCTCAAAGATGAGCTTGAAATGCAGCAGCTTTCAGAAGAGGAGAGAAAAGAATTCGGATTTGTTTCGCATCTGCCAGAGCTCATCGCCAAAGCATACGAGATTTTAAACCTCATCACATTTTTCACCACAGGGCCCGACGAAACAAGGGCTTGGACCATTAAAAAAGGAAGCACTGCGCCGCAGGCAGGCGGAGCCATCCACTCTGATTTTGAGAAGAATTTCATCAAAGCTGAGGTGATCCAATGGGGAAAACTCTTAGAAGCAGGGGACTGGTCAAAAGCGGCATCGCTCGGCTGGATTCGTACCGAAGGCAAAGAGTACATAGTCCAAGACGGCGACGTGATTGAAATCAAGCACGGGTAATAGTACAATCTTTTCATGAGAGTAACTCCCGTGAAGACCCATAAGATAATTCCGGGCAAAGACAGGGATATCTTTGCCGTCTTAGACAAGTATCTTCCTCTTCTCAAAGAGAGGACTGTTGTTGCCGTTACGTCAAAAATAGTGGCTATATGCGAAGGGAGGGTAGTTCCGATCCCCAAAAACGAGAAAGAAAAGGAAAAACTCAAAGACGCGCTGATTATCAAAGAGGCAGAACTGTATTTGCCCCGTTCTTCCAGCAGATACAATGTGCTGCTTACGGTTAAGGGAAGTTCCATTATCTTTTCTTCCGGGGTGGATGAGTCTAACGCAAGAGGATACTTTGTGTTATGGCCCAAAGATCCGCAGAAATCTGCAAATGCAATACGAGAGCATTTAGCGCAAAAATATAAAAAGAAACATCTCGGCGTTATCATTACAGATACTACTTCTGTCCCTTTGAGGTGGGGCCAAAGGGGAGTATTTGTGCTGGCGCATAGCGGATTTTCTGCGCTCAACAGCTATATTGGCAAGCCCGATATTTTTGGTAGAAAGCTTAAAATGACATCAGCCGCTATTGCTGATGCACTAGGCACCGCAGCGGTACTTGTCATGGGAGAAGGGGCAGAGCAAACACCGCTCGCCGTGATAGAAGGTATTGCCTTTGTAAAGTTTCAGGAGCGTAATCCAACCAAAAGAGAACTAAAAAAACTGCGCATGCCACTCGCCGATGATCTTTACGCCCCTTTGCTCAAAGCAGTAAAGTGGAGAAAAGGCGGATCATGATATATAATAGAGGGTAAGGAGGTGGGATATGTACTATCCTGCACAACGCAAACCCTTCACCGTTTTCTATCATAGAAAGCCCTGTAAAGGCGTGGCAGAAACAATGAACTGCCAAGACTGGCTCTGCACATCCTGTGGGGCTGAAGGGCATTTCTGGAGTTTAGGAGATGAGATATTCGAAATGGTTATCCCTACATGGTTTGTGAGGAATCCCGATGACATCCTCCAGGCCTAACGAGAATACCCTTCCAAGCTAAAGCCGCCTAGTAGGAAACGAACAGCGGCTTTCAATTTCTTCGCACATTGGTAGAATAAAAGAAAATGAGCAAGAAACGAGTTGTCGTTTTCGGTATATTTGACGGGGTGCACGAAGGGCACCGCGATTTTTTTAGGCAGGCGCGCCAGTACGGAGACGAACTTATTGTGATAGTGGGTCGCGACGAAATTTGCCGCAAACTCAAAAATAAAACTCCCAAATACTCTGAAGAAGAACGTTGTGAGTTGGTATCGCAAGAACCACTCGTAGATAAAGCATTGCTCGGCGACCAAGAGCTCTCAACGTATCAAGTTCTCGAAGAGTTGAAACCGGATGTGATTTGTTTTGGATATGACCAAGACGCTTTAGAAAAAGACGTGCAGGCATGGCTTTTAAACAACAAGCATACGGTAAAAACATACCATCTCCGCTACTTCTCTCGCTAACCTTTTTCGTTGACAGATTTTCTTTTTGGGACTATACTAAAATGTCACCATGGAAATTAGCTTGAAGCCAGAAATCATAACGTCGTTCCTTGGAATTCCTATTTCCAATAGTTTAATACTTTCTCTCATAAGCGCTTTCTTGCTTGTGGCAGGCGGTTTTGTTGCGGTAAGGTCTTTGCAGATTGTGCCCCGTAAGGTTCAGAATGGAGCTGAAATGATCTTGGAAAGCCTTTTGAGTTTTATGGCAGGAGCTTTGGGAAGTGTGGAGAGGGCAAAAACTTTCTTCCCCCTTGTTGCCTCTATTTTTCTGTTCATTCTTTTCAACAACTGGCTCGGAGTTCTCCCAGGAACCGGGTCTCTGGGCGTTACAGAACTTCATCAAGGGAAAGAAGTTTTTGTCCCCTTTTTCCGTTCTGCCAACAGCGACTTAAATACCACTCTTGCCCTGGCTTTAATTTCCGTTCTTGCTATTCAGTTTTACGGCATCAGGAAATTAGGGTTCTTCTCGCATTTGTCAAAGTTCTTTGCTTTTCACAAAGGGCCTCTGCAGGCATTTGTGGGGCTGCTTGAATTGATTGGAGAGTTTGCAAAAGTACTGTCTTTTTCCTTCAGGTTATTCGGCAATATCTTTGCAGGAGAAGTGTTGCTTCTTATTGTGATGATGCTTGTTCCTTTGCTTGCCCCTTTCCCTTTTATTCTTCTGGAATTCTTCGTGGGCTTTATCCAGGCGCTCGTTTTTGCTATGCTTACGTTGATATTCCTCAAGGTCGCAACCGAAACGGTCGAGCATTAATAATTCAAATCTACGAATGACTGCGAATGTACAAATACGTATTCGCGGCATTCGCATAAATTTGTAGATTCGCATTACTCAATATGGAACTTGATACATTGAAATCTCTTGGCGCAGCATTGGCAATTGGCTTGGGAGCATTAGGGCCTGGCATTGGGATTGGTCTTTTGGCCGGAAAGGCATTGGAAGCAATTGGAAGAAACCCCGAAGCATCGGGGAAGGTGCAGACAGCAATGATTTTGGCAATTGCGTTTGCTGAAGCCATCGCTATTTACGCATTGGTCGTTGCCCTCATCATTAAGTTTGCGTAATGCAAGAACTATTTAACAACCTTGGTATTAACTGGAAACTGCTGTTTGCGCAGGCAGCAAATTTTCTTTTGGTGCTCTGGGTTTTCAAGCGCTACGTGTTTCCTCGGCTGTTTGCATTCATGGAGCAGAGGAAAAAGCGCATTGAACAAGGCCTTGAGTTCAGAGATAAAGTGGAGCAGGAACTCACGAGAATTAGGGAAGCCAGGCACAGAGAGATTGAAAACGCAAAACAACAAGGAGAAGTACTGCTTGCAGAGAGCAAAAACGTAGCTCAAGCAAAGACAAGAGAAGCGTTGCTTTTTGCAAAAGCAGAGGCAGAGAAGCTTATGGCAGCAGCTCAAGTACAAGGCAAGAGAGAAAAAGAAGATATGATACAAGGGGCAAGAGACGAAATAGCGAAAGCCTCTCTTTTCGTCACAGAGAAACTTCTTGCCAAGAACCTTACTCAAAAAGACCAAGAGCGCCTTCTGAAAGAAGCCATGAATTACATTTCTTAACAAATGCAAAACAAAGTGAGAATATATGGCGAAGTTCTAAAGGAAGTTCTAGAAAAGATACCCGAACAAAAGTACAGATCTGTGTTCCAGAACTTCAAGAATCTTCTCAAGAAAAGAGGAGATTTGAGATTGTTGAGCAAAGCTGTTCAAGAATTTAAAACCGTATGGGAGAATCGCAAAGGCAAGAAGGGAACCGTTGTCTTTGCAAAAACCCCGTCTGGCGCAATGAGAAAGACTGTTGCAAAAGCTTTGAAGCGTAAAGGATTTATATATGAAGAAAAGATAGACCCTCGTCTTGTAGGAGGAGCTGAGATTTTTTTGGGAAACGACTATTTAATTGATAATAGTATCCAGGGGAAATTGGCTAGCATAGCGAAGCTAGTATCAGCGTAAATCAGCAGGCAATCAGTAAATATCAGCGGTTTGCAACAGCAAACATGGCTAAAGAATACATAGTTGACATTTTAAAAAAAGAACTGGAGGGTGTTGACCTATCTCCAAAAGCACAAGAGATAGGGAAGGTTGTAAGCGTGGGAGATGGTATTGTTCAGATTGAAGGGCTTGCCAACGTAGTGGCCTCTGAAATGGTGGATATTAACGGGGTTTCCGCCCTTGTGTTGAACTTGGAAGAATACACGGTTGGGGCCGTACTATTAGGAGACGATACTTTTGTGAAAGAAGGAGATTTGGTAAAGAGAACGGGCAAGATTCTTTCTGTTCCAGTGGGAGAGGCATTGCTGGGAAGGGTTGTGAACTCTCTGGGCGTGCCTTTAGACGGAAAAGGAAGCCTAGACAAAGAAGATCTTTTCTTCCTGCCTATTGAGCGGCCTGCTCCAGGGGTTATTGATCGAGAATCGGTGAACACTCCTTTGGCAACAGGTATCAAAGTCATTGACGCCACGATTCCCATTGGCCGAGGCCAGAGAGAACTCATTATTGGAGACAGGCAGGTTGGGAAAACCGCGCTCGTGTTAGACACAATTCTCAACCAGCTCAACGAACCCAAAGACAAAAGGCCTTTGTGCGTGTACGTTGCCATTGGCCAAAAGTCTTCTAAGGTTGCCCAACTAGTGAAAGAACTTGAAGACCGGGGAGCAATGGAATACACCATAGTTGTTGTAGCAGGAGCTTCAGATCCTGTGCCTTTGTGGTACATAGCTCCCTTTACAGGGTGCACCATGGGAGAATATTTCCGTGACAAAGGCAAAGATGCCCTTGTCATTTATGACGACCTTTCCAAGCACGCCTGGGCATGGCGCCAAATAGCGCTTTTATTAAGAAGGCCGCCTGGCAGGGAAGCGTACCCAGGAGATATCTTTTATCTTCATTCAAGACTGCTGGAGAGAGCTGCAAAGCTTGGGAAGGAAAAGGGAGGAGGTTCTCTGACTGCCCTTCCCATCGTGGAGACTCAGCTTGGAGATGTTTCTTCGTACATTCCAACGAATGTCATCTCTATTACCGACGGGCAGATTTATCTTGAAACAGATCTGTTTAGCAAAGGGCAAAGGCCCGCCCTGAACATTGGGTTATCGGTGTCTCGCGTGGGATCTGCGGCGCAGACCAAGGCAATGAAAAAGGTTGCCTCCAAACTGAAATTAGAATTGGCGCAATACCAAGAATTAGCCGCGTTTGTGCAATTTTCCCAGGATTTGGATGAGGCAACCAAAAAACGCATTGAGAGGGGAGCGCGTCTCACCGAAATTTTAAAGCAAGACCAGTACAAAGTGCTCAAAATGGAGGAGCAGGTGTGCGTGTTGTTTGCAGGTATTGGGGGCTACCTTGATGGTATTGCCGAAGATAAGGTGAAAGAATGGGAAACAAAGTTTTTGGAAAAACTCCAAGACAGCCACGAGGATATCTTGCATACAATACGCGACACGAAAGATCTTGACGAGGCAACGCAAGAAAAACTCAAGAAGATTCTCGACCATGGCCTCTAAACAGCAATTGAAAACAAAACTCCAGGCAGTAGGGAATATCAAGCAGATGACGAGAGCCATGGAGTTGGTGGCTGCAACCAAGATGAGAAAATCTCAAGAGGTTGCTTTTCGAGCCCGCCCCTACGCAAAGAAGGCTTTGAGTCTGTTGCGCAATCTTCTCATTGCTTCAGGCGAGGAAAATGTTGCGGGCCGTAGCCACTTTTTTAAGAGGACAGGGATCAAAAAGGAGTGCCTTGTTGTGGTGACGTCAGACCGTGGTTTGTGCGGAGCGTACAACTCTCAGGTTTTGAGAGCGGCTTGGCGTTTCTCTCAAGAACACGAAGACTTCGATATTGTGGCAGTGGGGCGCAAGGCAAATGATTTCTTTATGAGGAGAGGAAAAACTCTTGCGAATTCCTTTGCGCATTTCTCGGATATTACTACGCTTGCGGACCTAGAACCTTTAGCCAACTGGCTTTTGGAGCGCTACAAGAGCCATGCGTACGACCAGGTCATGTTTTGTTCAACCGTGTTCATTTCTGCTTTGAAGCAGAGGGTGGAGGCGCAAGAGATTCTTCCGCTTACTATGGATGCCTTGGAAAAGATTATCAAAAGCATTGTGCCAAAAACCGGAAGGTATTCTGAATATTTCAATGGTAATACAGGTGAATCTATCCCTTATGTGTTTGAACCGACAAAAACTTTGGTGTTTGAGAAACTCGTGGAGGAATTGGTCAAGGTTGAAATCGTACATCTCGTCTTTGAGGCAAATGCGTCTGAGCACTCCTCTCGCATGATTGCAATGAAAAACGCGACAGAGAATGCAGAAGACCTTGTAGTATCCCTCACTCTAGCTCTCAATAAGGCTCGCCAAAGCAGCATTACCCAGGAGTTAGCAGAAATCACAAGCGCCAAAGAAGCATTAACCGCAGATTGATATGAACAAAGGACACATTGTACAGATTACAGGGCCGGTGGTGGATGTGGAGTTTGGAGAGAATCTTCCAGCACTGCACAACGCGTTGCGCGTTGTCAAAGAAGACGGGAAAGACCTCATACTTGAGGTAGCTTCGCACCTGGGAGGAAATCGCGTGAAAACAATTGCTTTGGATTCCACAGACGGACTCAAACGTAAAATGGAAGTGGAAGACACCGGAGCTCCTATTTCAGTTCCTGTGGGAGAAAAGGTGTTAGGGCGAATGTTCAACGTGCTGGGCCAACCCATTGATAACCAGGCCCCAATAGACAAAGACGTTCCAAGAAAAACCGTGTTTCAGCCAGCTCCTCCTTTGAAAGACCAGAAAGTTGAGCCTGAACTTTTTGAAACAGGGATTAAAGTCATTGATCTTCTTTGCCCCTTCTTAAAAGGAGGGAAAGTCGGATTATTCGGAGGAGCAGGAGTTGGGAAAACCGTGCTTTTGCAAGAGCTTATCCATAATACTGCAAAGGCTCACGGCGGATATTCCGTGTTTGCAGGAGTAGGAGAAAGAACAAGAGAGGGGAACGATCTGTATAATGAAATGAAGGAATCCGGAGTGCTCAAAAACACAGCTCTTGTCTTTGGCCAGATGAACGAGGTTCCTGGAGCAAGATTTAGAACAGCTCTCACTGCTTTGACTATGGCAGAGTACTTTCGCGATGAAAAGCACAAAGACGTTCTGCTGTTCATAGACAACATCTTCCGTTTTGTGCAGGCAGGATCTGAAGTTTCTGTGCTTTTGGGGAGAATGCCTTCTGCAGTAGGGTATCAGCCGACTTTGGCAACAGACATGGGAACATTGCAAGAAAGGATCACGTCAACAAAATCTGGATCTATCACTTCGGTGCAAGCCATATATGTGCCAGCAGACGACATCACTGATCCTGCTCCAGCTACAACTTTTTCTCATTTGGATTCCACCATTGTGCTTACTCGTGAGTTAGCCTCCCTCGGGATTTATCCTGCGGTAGATCCTTTAGCTTCAAGGTCTTCTGCTTTGGATCCAAGAATTGTTGGAGAAGAACACTACGAGGTTGCGCGAGACGTTCAAAAAATCTTGCAGCGCTACAAAGAACTGCAAGATATTATTGCAATTCTTGGCATGGAAGAGCTTTCTGATGAAGATAAACTCATTGTCGCAAGAGCAAGAAGAATCCAGAGATTCCTTTCCCAGCCCTTTGCAGTAGCCCAAGCTTTTACGGGGAGAGAAGGGAAGTACGTTACCAGAGAAGAAACAATCCGTGCGTTCAAGGAGATTGTTGAAGGAAAGCACGACGCCAAAGATGAGTCAGCGTTCTATCTTAAAGGTGGCATTGATGAGGTATGACCACATTTTCTCTTTCCATATACGCCCTGGATCGGGAGATTTTCTGGGGAGAAGCTGAAGCTTTGACTCTTCCTACGCAGGATGGAGAAATTCAGATTCTCGCAGACCACACTCCTTTGGTTGCCCTGCTCAAAGAAGGGGATATGAAAATTGAGGGAGAGAACAATTTTCACCAAACCCTTCCCATCGCAGGAGGAGTCGTAGAAGTCACGCCCCAAGAGGTTGTTGTATTGGTAAACTTCTAAAGCATGGAACCAACGCACTCCTGCAAGGCTCTTGTTCTCCACTGCATTGATTTTCGGTTTCAAGAGCAGATTTCAGAATTTCTGGGAAAGAAGTTTCCCCAAAGTTATGACCGTGTAGTTTTGGCTGGAGGAGTAAAGGAGCTTTTAGAGAATGGAGAAAGGAGCATAACTTTAAAGAATTTGGAGATTTCTTCGCGACTGCACCAACCCAAAATTATTGTCCTTATCCAGCACGAAGACTGCGGAGCGTATGGAGGGAGCAAGGCATTCGGAGACTTTTTCAAAGAGCAGGAGTTCCAAAACTCAGAACTTAAAAAGGCAGAAGCCCTGCTCAAACAGCAATTTTCTCAGCCCGTAGAAAAATACCTCGTCCGCCTTTCAGGAGAAATCACTTCTCTTTTTTGAAACGTGTGATATACTAAAATTATGGCAAACGTAATTATTTATACAACACCTACGTGCGTGTACTGCAAGGCAGCAAAAGAGTTTTTCAAGGAGCACAATGTCTCGTATGAGGAGAAAGACGTTGCAAAAGACGAGCAGGCGCGAGAAACCATGGTGAAGAAATCCGGGATGATGGCAGTTCCCGTCATAGACATTAATGGGAAAATTATCATTGGGTTTGACAGGGCAAAGGTATCGCAACTACTTGGGATAAAGTAAAGAATGCAAGAATTATACGATCAATGGGGGCCAGAGTATGTGGTCAAGGTGTATAAACCAGAGATAGGACTGGTTGGTTTTTTAGTTATTGATAATACCGTGTTGGGACCTGGGAAAGGAGGCATTCGCATGACTCCAGACGTGACAGAGGAAGAAGTGAGGAGGTTAGCTAGAGCAATGACGTGGAAGAACGCTTTGGCCGGTATTCCTTTTGGAGGAGCAAAAGCAGGTATTGTATGGGAAGGCGGTTCAGAACAACAAAAGAAGTTATGCGTTCAGGAATTTGCCCGTGCTATAAAAATTTTTACCCCAAGGAAATACATTGCAGGGCCCGACGTGAATACCGGAGAAAAAGAAATGCAATGGTTTGTGGAAGAAACGGGAAACTGGAATTCAGCCACAGGGAAACCTGCAAATTTTTGCATACCTACATTTGGCAAGAAAGGAGAAAAATGCGGCATTCCCCATGAGTTTGGGAGTACCGGGTTTGGAGTAGCTCACTCCGCAAAAATTGCTGCCAGCATGGTTGGGCTTCCTATGAGAGGAGCAACCGTTGCCATTCACGGATTTGGTAATGTGGGAAGCTTTGCCGCAAAATACCTTGCTGAAATGGGGGCTATCATTGTTGCCTTGGCAGACAAGGAGGGAGCCATTTTCAGAAAAGAGGGCTTGGGTCAAAAAGAACTGAAAATTCTTTCTTTACAGCGAAAGTCTGTGGTTGCGTATCAAGGAGCAAAAAAGATTCGTTCTGAGGACTTTTGGAAGATTCCCGTTGATATTCTTATTCCTGCTTCCGTAACTGATGTCATTAATGAAAAAAACAAAAAGAGCATTCATGCGAGAATGATTGTGGAAGGCGCGAATATTCCCCTGTCTGAAAAAATTGAGGCTGAGCTGTGGAGGAAAGGCGTTGTGGTTGTACCGGATATTGTTGCAAACGCAGGCGGAGTCATCAGCTCATACGCAGAGTACCGAGGATATAATCCAAAGCGTATGTTTGAAATTGTGCAAAAAAAGATTGAAGAAAGCACGAGAAAGGTTATGGCAAGAAGCCTCAAAGAAAAAAAGAATCCGCGCGATATTGCAATGCAAATTGCCAAAGAGCGAGTTCAACGCGCAATGGGAAAGCGTTATACGTAACCTATGCCATACGATCTTGTTATTGTGGGCTCTGGAGCCGCCGGCTTAGCTGCCGGGCTCTACGCGAGAAGGTACCAAATGAAAACCCTTGTTTTTACAGGGGAGTTTGGGGGTGAAACCGCAACCGCAGGGAAAATAGAAAACTATCCTGGCATTCTTTCTATTGACGGTTATGACCTCATGAAAACCATGAAAGGGCAGGTGGAAACTATTGGAGGAGAGGTGAGAGAGGGCTGGGTAAAAGAAATCAAAAAACAAGGACAATTTTTTTCTTTAACAACCGATACGGATACGGTTCAGGCCTTTACAGTGATTCTTGCAATCGGAGCAAAACGGCGGCACTTGGGCCTCTCAAACGAAAAAGAGTTAACCGGCAGGGGAGTTCACTATTGCACCACGTGTGACGGCCCATTATACGGAGGGAAAACCATCGCAATGGTGGGAGGAGGGGATTCGTCGGTAAAGGGAGTGAACTTTCTTGGAGAATATGCAAAGAAAATCTTTTTCATTGTGCGGGGCAAAGAAGTGGTTGCAGAACCTATCAACATGGAACAGATGAAAAAACTTGGAGATAAAGTGGAGGTTCTTCTGGAAACAGAGGTAAAGGAAATTATCGGGGAGCAAAAACTTGAGAAAATCATTCTTTCCAAGCCCCATCAAGGGTTAAGCGAGCTTGCTCTTGACGGTTTGTTTGTTGAAATTGGGTTTGACCCTGACCAGACTTTTACAAAACAGCTGGGCCTAGAAACAGACTCTCACGGGTATCTTACAGTAGACAATCTCATGAGAACAAATATTCCAGGGGTGTTTGGAGGAGGAGATGCCACTAACTTTTTTGGAAGATTCAAACAAGACATTACTGCCGCGGCTTTGGGCTCGGTGGCGGCAACCTCTGCTTACGAGTACTACAAAACTTTAGACATCAAAAAATGAAACAGTACGTATGCCCCATGCATCCTGACGTTGTTTCAGACACGCCTGGGAGTTGCCCAAAGTGCGGTATGCAGCTTGTTCGTGCTGGTGCGTCAGAAACTGCAAGACAGACTCACGGTGGAGGGTTAGGGGTATTAACGTGGAGAGATTACGTTCCGCTTATCGTCATCATTTCTTTGATTTTCATTGTATCGGCCGTACTTAGCTGGAATGACGCTCAAGTAGGGAGATTTTCTATTTTTCAGTCAATCGCATACTTTATGGCGGGATTCTTCATTGTTTTTGCAGGTTTCAAGCTTATGGATATAAAAGGCTTTGCACAAGGATATTCCACGTATGACATCCTTGCTCAAAAGGTATTTTCGTATGGCTATGTCTATCCATTTATCGAACTTGGTTTTGGGCTTGCCATGGTAGCAGGTATCCAAAATCAACAACTCTTGTGGAGTGAGGTTCTGGTTATGGGCTTCAGTGGTTTGGGAGTTGCCCGCAAACTTATGAAAAGAGAACCTATTCAGTGCGTGTGCCTTGGAACTTTTCTCAAGGTTCCCCTTACCAACATTACGCTTATTGAAGATTTCGGCATGGCAATTTTAGCGTTGATGCTTTTGTTGGCACAATAACATGCATCAGAGGGTAAAAAGCCACTTTAAAAAAGCGGATCCAAGGCTTTTTAAGGTGCTTCAGAGCATTGGCGATGTTGGCAAGGTATCTTCAATTCCTCCGAGACAATACTTTTCTCGTCTGTGCAGGGAAATCATTGCTCAACAGCTTTCTGGCAAGGTAGCAGATACGTTTATGGAAAGGTTTCGCGCGCTTTTCCCTAAAAAGTCAGTTAGTCCAAAACGTGTGCTTGGGTTATCAGACGGGACGCTTCGCAAGATAGGGATTTCCTGGGCAAAAGTAAAATATCTCAAAGACCTTGCCCAAAAGGTGCAAAAGGAAGAGGTTTCTCTTGAGAATTTACAGTATCTTGATGACAAAACGGTCATAGCGCAGTTAACAAAGGTGAAGGGCATTGGGGATTGGACCGCCGAGATGTTTTTGATGTTTTCTTTAGGTCGTGAAGACGTGTTTTCTTGTGGTGACCTGGGCCTACAAAAAGCGATTGAGGAGATTTACCAAATAAAGAATCTCACCAAGAGCAAAGCAGAGAAACTTTCTATGAGATGGTCTCCGTACCGCACCTATGCAAGTTTAATCCTTTGGCGTTCTCGTGACAGGGCTTGACCCTTCGACTATGCTCAGGGTCTTGACCCTTCGACTGTGCTTAGGGTCTTGACTTGCTTCCTTGCTTTATTTACGCTATACTTACTTTAGGAAATAACGTACCAAAGGTCGGTTTTCAGACACGACTAAAATTTACATACGATATGGCAACAGCAACACAAGCATACTGCGTAAAGTGCAAAGCAAAAAGGGATATTACCAATCCCAAGGAAGTGCCAATGAAAGGAAAAGGAGGAAAGTCAAGAAGAGCAATGACTGGCACCTGCCCGAAGTGCGGCACAAAGATGTTCCGCATCCTCGGAGCAGCAAAGTAGTTTTTAGAACTGAAACCCGCCTATCCACAAGGTATGAAAAACCCAATCATTCATGCTTTGTGGATAGGCGGGTTTGTCTTTCTCAACCTTTTCTTGTGGCAAGAGGTTTTGAAGGGAAACGCTTTGAGTGTTTCATTTTTTGGCGTAGGCCAAGGAGATGCTTCCTTTATTGAGACACCGCAAAGAAAGCAAATTCTTATTGACGGCGGGCCGGACGCAACCGTTCTTGAAAAATTAGGCAAGGTAATGCCTTTCTGGGACAGGAGCATAGACCTGGTTATTCTTTCCCACCCAGCGCAAGACCATGTGGCAGGGCTTCTAGACGTGCTCAAGGCATACAAGGTACAAAACATTCTCTGGACAGGGATTGAAAAAGAAACTTTAGTATTCAAGCAATGGAAAGAAATTCTTGCAAGAGAACAAGAAGAAGGCGCGCGTATCTTTCTTGCATATGCTGGGCAGAGACTAAACCTTGGAGAAAACGCTCCGTGTCCTCAGCGCATTGATGTGTTATACCCAGATTCCATTGCAGGCACTCTTGTGAAAGGTGATGACAATGACACTTCCATTGTTGCAAGGCTTGAGTTTTGTGGGAGTTCCATTCTCTTTACCGGAGACCTCACAAAGAAAGGGGAGAAGATATTGCTTTCACAAAAAGCGTCTGTTGATTCAGACATCTTAAAAGTTGGCCACCACGGGAGCAAAACTTCCAGCTCCGCGCAGTTTGTGGAAGCTGTCAGCCCTGAAGTTGCCGTCATTTCAGCAGGAAGAGGGAATCGGTATGGGCATCCAAACCTGGAGACGCTTGAAACTCTTGCAAGATATGGTATAGAGATACGAAGAACAGACGAAGAAGGAGATATCGTTTTTCGTTTTCAGTAACCATGGAGTTTCCTATTTTTAAAACAAGAATAGAAGGTGCAAAAAGAAGGTTTAACCTCACAGATCCTCAAGAGCAAAAGGACTATTTTTATTTTAAAGCAGGAGGAGAAATAGAAAAATTGCGAGAATATCTGAAAGAGAATACGTTTATCGCCTATTTCCTTGGGAAAAAAAATGCTGGGAAAGGAACATATTCCAAAATGTTTACCGAAATAGTAAACAGGGATGCCATAGACCATTTGTCGGTAGGGGATATGGTGAGGAGTCTGGATACGATACTGCAGGATCCAGAGAAAAAGAAAGCGCTCGTTGCATTTTTAGAAAAGAATTATCGGGGTTGGGTTCCTCTGAAGGATATTCTTTCAAGTTTGGAGAAGAGAGATACCAAAACCCTTCTGCCCAATGAACTTATCTTGGCGTTTGTGAAAGGGGAGATTATGAAGCGTAAAAAGAAGGCAATTTTTATTGACGGCTTTCCTCGTAATCTCGATCAAATTTCTTATTCTTTGTTCTTTCGCGATTTGGTTGGATATCGTGATGATCCAGACTTCTTCATTTTAATTGACGTGCCAACCTCTGTTATTGATGAACGAATCAAGTGGAGAAGAGTGTGCCCCTCATGCCAAACCTCAAGAAACCTCAAGCTTTTAACAACCTCAAAGATTGGCTATCGAGAAGAAACCAAAGAATTTTATCTTATGTGCGATAACCCAGATTGTGCAAAACAAAACATTGCAATGGTTGTAAAAGAAGGAGACGAGTTGGGAACAGCGCCCATCAAGGAAAGACTTGAGACAGACGCAAAACTTATTGAACAAGCATTCTCTCTTCATGGCATTCCAAAAATTCTTTTGAGGAATACGGTTCCCGCGGAAAAGGCTAAGGAGTATATAGATGACTATGAAATCACCCCAGAATATGTCTTTGAATGGGATGAAAAAACGCAAAAGGTGGACGTAAAAGAAAAGCCATGGGTTGTTCTTGACGACCAAGGAGTTCCTTCCTACAGCTTGTTGCCTCAAGCAGTAGTGGTTTCTTTGATCAAGCAGATGGTACAGGTTCTGGGGTTGTAAAGCAAAGCAATGCCGTACGAAAAGTCAGATAAACTGCATATCATCACCGCCGTCGCCGTGATTCGACGCAATGACGGCCGTATTCTTCTCCTCAAACGGCGAGACGACGAAACGGTATACCCCGGTCACTATACGTTCCCTGGAGGGAAAGTTGAAGGAAACGACACTATTTCTCAGACCCTAAAAAAAGAAGTAAAAGAAGAATGCGGACTTGAGCTGGAGCCGGGATTTATTCTTATCAAAGAAAAGGCGATTGGACGGCCAGATGGCCAAACTTCAAAATCCCTGTCGTTTCTATGTTCAGCGAAAGATACAGACGCGGTGTCTATCGATAAAAAAGATTTCACTGATTACGCTTGGGTAACCTTAGACGAGCTTCGTGCCTTACCTCACGTTGGCATCGAGGCAGAATTCATCAAAGCAGCAGCGATTTACAGTTCTCATTGCGACCCCTCACCCTTTTTTACCGATACTGACCAGGTTGATTTTCGTCAGTAAAAGGGGGTTGACTGGGTTGTTGGCAAAAAGGTACAATAAAGGTAGCCCTGTGCTCTCTTCATTAAGATTTCTGCTATACCTTTTTTCGGGAGCCAGAAATGACCCTGGGCTTAGGTTCAGGGCTGTGGCACCCACCTTAATTTTTGCAGGGACAATCTTATAGAAGCGACGCAGGGTTTCGTTTTGAGCGAGCGACATCAGTTTTTTGACCGAGCCGAAGGCGAGAATATATATTGTCGTGAGGAGGTACTATTCGTACGTTTTCCCGCCTCCCATGCCAGGAACATTCTCTGGCCCTTTGTTTTTGTAGCGGCGGATGAAATCTTTAACTCTTTTTTCGTTGAGCGTTCCATCTGGGTTGAGATTAAACTTGTCCAATCTTGTCCAGGCAGTTAAGGAAATATCGGTATCGTTTTTGGAGCGAGGCAGGAGAATCACTGCGTTTTGTCCTGCAATGTCTTTCAACTTTTTAATCGTTTGAGAGGAAAGTGAAGGTTTGTAGGAGATGATCACTCTTCCGTGCTCCATGCTGTGCACTACTGCCTCGTCTGATTTTTCCTTGTCATAGATTCCATCTGTCAATGGTATTGGCCAGTGATTGCCTGAAGTCGGAGGGTTGGTGTTGTAGATGACCGAGGTTCCTTCTGCCACATGCGTCTGTCCCTCAAAGGGCATTGCTTGAGAGTAGTCTTGGCCCAAGGGGTCATACAAAGACCAGACAAAAAATCCTGCTCCTCCAACAAAAAGAATGATGATTCCACCAACAAGAAAACTTTTAAAGGTTTTTTTCTGCTCAAGTTTTTTTCTCGTTTGTTCTTTGTCTCTTTCCTCACGCATTTTTCTTTCTTGATACGAAAGCTGTGGCGTTGGTTGATTTTGTTCCATATACTGGTATCATACCATACATATGCCGCTTTTAGAAGTAACAAATCTTTCTGTCCACTATGGGAAGGAGCCTGTACTTTCAGACATTTCGTTTTCTTTAGAGAAAGGAGAGACCATAGCAGTTATTGGCCCCAATGGTTCAGGCAAGACCACTCTCTTTCGAGCTCTGCTTCAGACTATTCCCTTTACGGGGGAGATTCGCTGGGGAGAAAAGGTAAAAATCGGGTATGTGCCCCAGAGGCTTGATCTGGAGCGAAATCTCCCCTTGACCATAAAAGAGTTTCTTTTGCTCCATCCTCTCTCTAGACAACAGGGCAGTTATTCTCCAAACGAAGTGCTGGGAATTGTGGGGTTAGATATTCAGTTTCTTGAGAAAAATCTTGGGTCTTTGTCTGCAGGCCAGTTTCAGAGAGCTCTCATTGCCTTTGCCTTGATTGGGAAGCCTACCATTCTCTTGTTTGACGAGCCCACAGCGAGTATTGATACGAAAGGAGAAGAAACCCTGTATGACCTTCTGCATAGGTTGCAAGACGTTCATCACTTCGGCATGATTCTCATCTCTCACGATTTAACATTTGTGTACCGTTATGCAGACAAGGTGCTGTGTCTTAACAAAAAACAGCTGTGCTTTGGGATCCCTCAAGAAGTGCTTACGCCCCAGGAATTGGAACGGTTATATGGAACAGGAGGAAAGTTTTACCATCATATACACGGTTAACATGGACGTCACCTTATTTCACATTTTAGGAGCAGGAGCAATATCTGCAGCAGCAGGAGGGTTATTGGGTTCTTTTGCGTTGCTACGCAGAATGGCTTTAGTAGGAGATGCTTTGTCTCACGTTGCGCTTCCTGGCATTGCGTTGGGTCTTTTATTCCATTTTAATCCGTTTGAACCTGCCGGTTGATACTTTGGTAGGCGTCTTGTTTGTGCTTGCACTTGCCTTTGGAGCTTTGTTAATGCCAGAGCACGAACTCTTGGAAGCCTTGTTTGGAGATATTTCTCAGCTTTCAGCAACTGGTTTCTGGACTTCCCTGTTGCTCGGGGGAGTTGTTATTGCCGCTCTTTTGGCGCTTTGGAGAAAACTTACCTTAACCATGATTTCTTCTGAACTTAGCAAATCAACAGGGATTCGCCCCCATGTCGTTGAGTTTTTATTCCTTATGTTGTTTGCTCTTGTCGTTGCGCTCGGCATTACCTTTACCGGAGTTCTTTTGATAGGCGCGCTTATCATTATTCCTGCAGCCATTGCAAGAAATATTGCTTCGAGCATGGGAGTTTATATGTTTTTGAGCGCGTTGCTTGGAGTATTGGGAGCCATAGGAGGAATTCTTGCATCATATTTCTTTGGAATAGCTTCAGGGCCTGCATTTGTGATACTTCTTGGGACTCTCTTTTTTCTTTCGGTTATTAGGAAGCTGCGTTGAGAATTCGTTTTGCTTCAGTTTCCACCAAAGTTCCTTCATATTCTCCCGAGTGGGCCGAACTCCCTTCATAGCTTGGCTGTTTTTGGTCCAGGTGCAAACTAAGGGTGATCGTCTGGTTTCCAACTGGGGCGTTCACGTACAGATGAAACCGTGGATATCTTGCGCCTCGTAAGGGTCTCGCAAACCGAAACTCGCCAGTTTTTGGATCCTGTCCTTCCGGCGCATATCCGCAGCTCCTAAAAAAATTGAGCGGCGTCTCGCTTTTGAGTTCAACTAAAAACTTCATCGTGTCGGGGCACTGGGAGTCGGACCCAGCGTTACATTCACCCCAAGAATGCGTGTTGCCGCTACACTATGCCCCGTTTAAATTACCCCGATTGTTTGGCAAGTGCTTTGATGCACTTGGTGCAGGCTTTTACTCTTTGACCCGAAGCTAACCTTGTCCACTGGAGATTGGGTTTTTGTCTTCGTTTTATTGTTGGGTTGTATTTCCCGCGAAGTTTTACCAGGCGCCATGCAAGGTTTGTTCCTTTTTCGCAGATTGTGCAGAGTTGTGCCATGTACCAGAACGAAGTTCGGTACATGGCTACCCCGTACCGAATCGCCGAAAGCGATTCTGGTACTGGGGTGGCATACCGACTTCAATTAGTTATGAATATAATCACTCTACCACATCTTTTTTGGATTTGCAATACCCATATGCTATAATTTGTTTATGGAATTTGTATTTCTTCTATTCGTTCTCGTCATTTCCGTGGTGGTCCACGAGGTTTCCCATGGGGCGGTTGCCAATTCTTTGGGCGACCCTACGGCAAAAAACGCAGGCCGTTTAACCTTAAACCCCATTGGCCACGTTGATCCTGTGGGCTCTCTTTTGCTTCCATTTCTTTTGATTCTTTCTGGCGGGCCTGTGATTGGCTGGGCAAAGCCGGTTCCAATAAATCCTTTTATGCTCAAGAATCAGACTTGGGCTCCAGCCTTAGTGAGCCTGGCAGGGCCTGGTTCTAATCTTGCATTGGCGCTTGTGTTTGGGCTTCTTGTGCGTTTCCTTCCATTGGAAACTTTAAGTCCTCTTTTTTCTGGCGCCCTTGTTTCTGTTGTTCAGCTTAACTTATACCTTGCGCTGTTTAACCTTGTTCCCATTCCGCCGCTTGACGGCTCCCACCTTTTGTTTGCGTTTCTCCCAAAATCTCTTGAGCCCCTCAAAATGTTTTTGGCGCGGTACGGATTTTTCATCCTTCTCTTTCTCGTGTTTCTCTTCCCGCCCTTCTTGTCATTTCTCTCGTTCCTCGTGAGGACTCTTCTTGTTGTTTTTGTTGGAGCCTAACTTTATTGACAATACCCTGCATCTTTGCTACATTTTTCTGTATGCCTACAATTCATCAACTTCTGAAAAAAAAGAGAAAGCCGCTTGCAAGCAAGAGCAACACTCCTGCTTTGACTTTTGGGTTTAACGTGAAAAAGAACCAGCCCGTTGAATACCCGTCTCCTTTTAAAAGGGGAGTGTGCATTAAGGTATTTACGACAACTCCAAAAAAGCCAAACTCTGCTTTAAGAAAGGTTGCAAGGGTGCGATTGTCCAACGGCATGGAGGTAACGGCATATATTCCAGGAGTAGGCCATAATCTTCAAGAGCACTCTGTGGTGATATTGAGAGGGGGAAGGGTGAAGGATTTGCCTGGCGTGAGATACCACATTGTTCGAGGCATGCTTGACGCCTCGGGCGTTGAAGGGAGAAAACAAGGGAGATCGCAATACGGAACAAAAAAGCCCAAGTAAAATGCAAATCCGCAAATGACTGCGAATGTACAAATACGAGTATTCGCGGCATTCGCATAGATTTGTAGATTCGCATTATATTTTTATGCCAAAACTCAAATTCAAAAAGCATGTTCTTGCTCCAGATACCGTGTATGGCAGCGTCATGGTAGCGCGGTTCATCAACAAAGTGATGCAAAAAGGCAAGAAAGCAACTGCAAGAAAAATCGTGTACGACGCGTTTGCATTGGTTCAAAAAGAATTGAAAAAAGAACCCATTGAAATATTTGAAAAAGCGATTGAAAACGTTGCTCCGCTTCTCGCCGTTAAATCAAAGAGAGTTGGAGGCGCAACCTACCAGGTTCCAGTGGAAGTGAAAGGAGACAGAAGGGTGGGATTAGCCATGCGCTGGATCTTAGAATCTTCCCGAAAAGGGAAAGGGAAGCCCATGGCGCAAAAACTTGCCCAAGAGCTGCTGAATGCCTACAAGAACGAAGGGTCAGCAGTAAAGAAACGGGAAGAAACGCATCGCATGGCCGAAGCCAACCGTGCATTTGCACATTTCGCTTGGTAATACTGTATGTCCCGCCTCTATCCCATAGAAAAATACCGAAATATTGGAATTATTGCCCACATCGATGCAGGGAAAACCACAACCACCGAGCGCATTTTGTTTTACACGGGAGTTTCCCACAAGCTGGGAGACATTGACGAGGGAACTACCGTGATGGACTGGATGGCGCAAGAAAGAGAACGGGGGATCACCATTACTTCAGCAGCTATTACGTGTTTTTGGATTCGTACGAGAGACGTGGGCAACAAAGAAAAGGAACATCGCATTAATA
The DNA here is from genome assembly GCA_007375675.1 of Parcubacteria group bacterium Greene0416_39. GTDB lineage: Bacteria > Patescibacteriota > Minisyncoccia > Minisyncoccales > UBA10102 > VMEU01. The sequence continues at coordinate 38,496 of VMEU01000004.1, forward strand.
TTATTGATACTCCAGGCCACATTGACTTTACGGCCGAGGTTCAGCGATCTTTGCGAGTGTTAGACGGAGCAGTTGTGGTATTTGACGGAGTCGCGGGAGTAGAGCCCCAGTCTGAAACCGTGTGGCGCCAGGCAGATAAGTTTGGAGTTCCAAGGATATGCTTTATCAATAAGCTTGATAGAACCGGAGCTTCATTTGAAAAGGCTTTTCATTCTATTCAGAGTAAACTAACTCCCAACGCAGTAGCTCTTCAGTTTCCCATTGGCGAGGAAGATGCGTTTTCTTCCATTATTGATCTCTTGGCGATGAAGGCTTACACCTTTGAAGGAGAACTGGGCTCTCAAGTAAAAGAAGCAGAGATTCCTGTCTCGATGCTTGCTAAAGCAAAGGAATGGAGGCAGAAACTCGTGGAAAAAATTGCGGGAGAAGACCAGGGTTTGTTAGAAGCGTATATTGCGGGATCTGAGATTTCCACAGAAAAACTCCGGGCAGTGTTGAGAAAAGCTACCTTAAACAATACTCTTATTCCCGTGTTCACCGGTTCTTCTCTAAAAAATAAAGGAGTTCAGCTCGTGCTTGACGGCGTGTTGGATTATCTTCCAAGCCCCGCTGATTTGCCTTCAGTAAAAGGCATTGATGTAAAAACCTCCCAAGAGATTACCCGTTCTCCAAAAGACGAAGAGCATTTTTCAGCGCTCGCGTTTAAAATTGCGTCTGATCCTTATGTGGGAACTCTTACGTATTTTCGCGTGTATTCAGGTTCTCTGCAAAAAGGTTCGTATGTTTTAAACACAATAAGCGGAGAAACAGAGAGAATCAGCAGAATCTTTCGCATGCACGCCAACGACAGAGAAGAGGTGGACGATCTCTTTGCGGGAGACATTGCCGCAACCGTTGGTTTGAAAGATACGAGCACTGGGCATACCCTGTGCGATTCAGCTGCTCCCATAATCTTGGAACAGATTTCATTTCCAGACCCTGTTATTTCCATTCGCATTGAGCCAAAAACAAAGGCAGACCAGGAAAAGATGGGTCTTGCCTTGAAGCGTTTGTCTGATGAAGATCCGACATTCCATGTGAAAGGAAACCTTGAAACAGGCGATACCCTGATAGCTGGCATGGGAGAGCTTCATCTCGAAATTATTGTTGACCGAATGAAACGGGAGTTTGGCGTCCAGGCAAACGTGGGAAGGCCCCAGGTTGCCTACAAGGAAACCATAAAGAAAGAAGCCACAGCCGAAGGGAAATACGTAAGGCAGTCAGGGGGTAAGGGGCAATACGGCCACGTGTTTTTGAAGGTACAACCCAAGGCAAGAGGAGAAGGGTTTGAATTTGTAGACGAGATCAAGGGAGGCGCCATTCCCAAGGAGTTCATCTCTCCGGTGGAAAAAGGAATCAAAGAGGCAATGGACAAGGGGATCTTGGCAGGGTACCCTCTTGTGGATCTTCAAGCAACCTTGTTTGACGGTTCCTTTCACGAGGTTGACTCCTCTGAATTTGCTTTTAAGATTGCTGCTTCCATGGCCTTGCAAGATGCGGCAAAGAGGGCGGGTTTGGTGCTCTTGGAACCTGTGATGTCGCTTGAAGTTATGATCCCTGCTGATTTTTTGGGAGACGTGATTGGAGACATTTCTTCAAAACGAGGAAGGATTGAAGAAACAGAAGACAAGGTGAATTTAAAAATCATAAAGGCAAAAATTCCATTAGCTGAGATGTTTGGGTATGCAACCACTCTTCGCTCATTGACAGAAGGAAGAGGAACCTTTACTATGGAGTTTGACGCTTATGAGGAAGTTCCTGGCAATGTTTCCCAGGAGATCATTGAAGGAAAAAGACGATGACTATCAAAGAACTAAAAACTTTACTTGACCAAGCAAGAGGGAAAATCATTGTGGTGGAAGACGAAAAACCCATCATGGTGATCACGCCATACGAGGAACAGAGCTTGTCTCCAATGCCTCAAGAAAAAGCGGGGTTGACACTTGATGATTTGCCGCTATAATACAAATAACTAATAACAGATAACCAATAACAAAATACTATGGCAGGAAAATTTGAGAGAACAAAACCTCACGTGAACGTTGGCACCATTGGCCATGTTGACCACGGAAAAACAACCTTGACCGCCGCGATTCTTCACGTATTGCGGCTTAAGGGGTACAACGCATCAGAAAAGTCGGTTGACCAAATTGATTCAGCTCCAGAGGAAAAAGCGCGAGGCATCACCATTAATATCAGCCATTTGGAGTATGAAACCGAGAAGCGCCACTACGCGCACATTGACGCTCCAGGGCACGCAGACTACATTAAGAACATGATTACGGGAGCCGCCCAGATGGACGGCGCCATTCTTGTGGTTTCTGCTCCAGACGGCCCAATGCCCCAGACGAGAGAACACATTCTTTTGGCAAAACAGGTAGGATTGCCATCTATTGTCGTATTTTTGAATAAGTGCGACGCAGTTGATGATCCTGAAATCATTGACCTTGTGGAGTCTGAAGTGAGAGAACTTTTAAAGAAATACAACTTCCCAGGAGATACTGTTCCCGTGATTCGTGGATCCGCATTGAAAGCGTTGGAGGCAAAGTCTGCAGATGAGGAAGCGGCAAAGCCGATTGTTGAACTCATGAAAGCAGTGGATGAATATATTCCAGAGCCGCAAAGAGAAGTAGACAAACCCTTTTTGATGGCAGTGGAAGACGTGTTTTCTATTGAAGGGAGAGGAACAGTTGCAACAGGGAGAGTGGAACGAGGCGTAGTTAAGGCAAACGAGGAAGTGGAGCTCGTAGGATTGAGGCCTACCACCAAAACCGTTGCAGTCTCTATGGAAATGTTTAACAAGACCCTAGACGAGGCAAGAGCAGGGGACAATGTTGGCATTCTATTGAGAGGTTCAAAGAAAGAAGACATTGAGAGAGGCCAGGTTTTGGCAAAGCCCGGAACGTCAACTCCCCACACTGAATTTGAGGCAGAAGTGTACGTTCTTGCCAAAGAAGAAGGAGGCCGCCACACTCCGTTCTTTACAGGATATAAGCCTCAGTTCTATTTCCGCACCACTGACGTGACAGGAGACGTTACCTTGCCCACAGGCACTGAAATGGTGATGCCGGGAGACACCGTGAATGTAACGGTAAAGCTCATTCAGCCCATTGCAATGGAAGAAAAGCAGAGGTTCGCAATCCGCGAGGGAGGAAAAACCGTTGGAGCAGGCGTAGTTTCTAAAATAGCAGCGTAATGCCAAAGGCTAAGCACCAAGAAGAAACGCCAAAGGTAATGCCTCAACAAAAGGTGAGGATCCGTTTAGCTGCCTATGATCACAAGGTTATAGACGCCTCTGCAAAGCAGATCATTGACGCGGTGCTGCGCGAGGGATGCGAAATTATAGGGCCAGTGCCTCTTCCTACAGAAATCAGGAAGTACACGGTGAACCGTTCCTCGTTTATTCACAAGGATGCACGAGAGCAGTTTGAAAGCCGCGTCCACAAACGCCTCATTGACATTTTAAACCCAACCCAGAAGGTCATTGAGTCCCTCTCAAGTCTCAACATGCCAGCTGGAGTTGATATTGAAATAAAGATGTAATCCTTAATCTAGTTAAGGAACCAAAGAATCGCCAACGGGGCGATTTTTTGTTCTACCTTGACATTTTTTGATATTGAAGGTATATCTATCCTACGTATCCAGATATCAGGAGGGAGTGATGAGCGCCATGTCGTCCAACAGTACTCCCTCATGGCCGCAGTTGAGGGAGTTATTTCACGAAATGCTTTCTCAATTGTTTGAGGAGGCGAAAGTTGCTCGCGAGTACGCAGTGTCATATCGGGACTTCAGGGTAGGATGTGCCGGGCTGGCATACAACACGGAAACCGGAAAATGGGAAATCTTTCGGGGAGCGAACCTTAAGGTGTCGCGGAATGGGCGTCCGGTATGCGCAGAGTCAATTGTGGTACAGGCTGCGCGCGCTAGGGGTTATAATCTCATCATCGGCTTGGGAATTGTGGCAGAGACGCAACGCGACGATGACAGCGGAGTGGTTCTCGATACCTTGACGCCCTGTGCGGAGTGCCGAGAGACCCTTCTTGCTATCCCAGCCATGAGTCTACGGTCCCTTATTGCCACGGCAACCCCTGACCTGAGCACCCAAGAAGTTCGCTCTTTTGGTGAGGTCCTCAAGATACACGGCTCGGACGGAAGGTCGTATCCCCAGACGGCTGATTCTCCCATGTTGGCTGGAGACTTGGATCGGCTCCGTGCAATAGCAAGGGTACGACTCGTTAATTTACTGGAAGTTGCCAATGATCTTCTCGGCGTGCTCTTGCGTGATTCCGAGACTGCAACGAAGGAAAAAATTGAGCAGTGTAGGAGAAACGCCGAGAAAGAGATCGCAATTGCCCGTGGACTGGGGATTGGTAACGATCCAGTGGTGGAGAAGTTGATAAGACGGCTTCATCTCGTGAAGCCATAGGGCGAAATCGTTCGTCAAAGAGGCGTCGTCTTGTATGCGGCGCCTCTTTTATTTGAACTGCTAATTACGTTTATATCTCGCTTCGTTTGCGATCGCTAACCAAGCGAGATAGTGCGTATACTATATGCGAGAATAAAGCGTTTGTTGAAATCGGAGATCAACAACCAGAAGTTAAAAATATAGTTAAAACTTACGATCGTAGCTTTTAACGATTTTGCCAATTGATGTTGACATTTGGTATTGGGTCATATATACTCAACCCATGAGGTTCGTCATTGGAGCGTGACGGAAAATAGGAAAGTACTGCCCATGAAATTGATGAGGGGAGTACCCTCGTTTTTGTTAGAATATGAAAGCTTTGTTAGGGAAAAAAATTGGAATGACGCAGGTCTTTAATGAGAAAGGAGCTACGGTTCCTGTAACCTTGGTGGAAGCAGGACCCTGCAAAATCCTTCAGGTGAAGACCAAAGAAAAAGACGGATATGAAGCCGTTCAGTTAGGGTTTGAGTTATTGCCGCAAAGAAAGGTAGGAAAATCCATGCGAGGCAAGGAATTCCGATTTATCCGCGAGTTTCGATCAAAAAAGCAGGGAGAAGTTTTTCCTCAACAAGGCGAGAGTGTTGACGCCGCCATTTTTCAAGAAGGGGATTTAATTGAGATCTCAGGAATTTCCAAAGGAAAAGGGTTTGCTGGAGGCGTGAAGCGATACGGATTTCATGGGAGAAATGCAACCCGCGGCACCAAGCATGAACAGCGAACTATAGGTTCGGTGGGTACCTCAAGGCCTGCTCACGTGAGAAAAGGAAAGCGCATGCCAGGGCACTTGGGAGTAGACAGGGTAACGGTGAAGAACCTCAAGATTGTGAAAATTGACGCTGAAAAAAATGTTGTGGCAATTGAAGGAGCAGTCCCAGGAAGAAGAGGAACATTACTTGAGATACGAAGTATTTAGTATCATGAAAATTTCATTATACAATCGAGAGGGGATTCAAACTGAAGAACTGGAACTTCCTTCCAAAATATTCGACGTTCCTTGGAATGCAGATCTCGTGCATCAGGTAGTGGTTTCTCAAATGGCAAATAAAAGAAGGGTGATTGCCCATACAAAAGGAAGAGGAGCAGTTTCAGGAGGAGGAAGAAAACCCTGGGCCCAAAAGGGTTTAGGACGTGCCCGCCAGGGTTCCATACGATCGCCCCAGTGGAGAAAAGGAGGCGTGGTGTTTGGTCCAAGGAATACGAGAGTATTTAAGAAAACAATTCCAGAAAAAATGAAGCGAAAAGCGTTGTTTTCTGCTCTTTCAGAAAAGGCAAGAGGCAAGGAGATGATTCTTTTGGAAGATTTGCCCCAAGAGTATTCAAAGACAAAAATGTTTCATTCTCTCTTGAGGAAACTCTCTTTACAAGAGAAAACCCTTCTTGTTGCGTACCCCGAGAAGGCAAAGTTTTTAGCAAGAGCAGCAAGAAATATTCCTTGCACGCTACCAGTTCCTGTAAAAGGGCTCAACGTTCTTGATTTGCTTTCTACAAAGTTTTTTCTCACCACAAAAACCGGACTCGAAGAACTGGAAAAAACATTTGGAACAAAACCCTAACCATGCCTTTCTTTAACCCTTTCCAAAAGAACAAAAAAGTTGCCGAAGCTCGGCTTCAACCAAAAGAAGCCGAGCTTCCACGCGAGAAGAAGCTGGTGAAAGATCCGTCAGGAGTTATCTTAAGGCCCCATGTGAGTGAAAAAGCAAGCCAGTCTCAAGAGAACAATGAATACGTGTTTGAGGTATTATCTTCTGCCACCAAGCTTATCGTACGAGACGCTGTGAAACGTACGTACGGAGTGGACGCCTCAAAAGTGAGGATTATTAACGTGAAACCAAGAAAGGTGAGACTAGGAAGATTTCAGGGAACAAAGCCTGGATTCAAAAAGGCCATTATAAAGCTTAAAATCGGCCAGAAAATAGATTCCTTATCCGTATAAGCATGGAACGAATAATCACAAAACATAGGCCCGAAAAAAGATTGCTTATTTCCCTCGCAAAAACCGGAGGGAGAAACGCAACAGGCCGCATCACCATACGTCATCATGGGGGAGGTTCTCGCATGCTTTATCGTATGGTTGACTTTGGGCAAGAATATCTTGGAGTTGAAGGGAAAGTGCTTGGGATTGAATACGATCCAAATCGAAACGCATATCTTGCGCTCGTAGATTATGGAGAAAAAGGCAGAGGGTATCTTCTGGCGCCTCAAGGGGTACACGTTAAAGATACGGTGCTGTGCGCGGAAAAAACAGAGGCAAAAACCGGCAACAGAATGAAACTAGAAAACATTCCAGTAGGAACCATGGTGTACAATGTGGAGTTAGAACCAGGGAGAGGAGGAAAGATTGTGCGAGGAGCAGGAACATCAGCAAAGCTGATGACCGTTGAAGGCGCGCTTGCTTTGATGCAACTTCCTTCGGGGGAAGTGAGAAAGGTTTCTTCTCAATGCTTTGCTTCTATTGGAATGGTTTCTAATCCAGAATTTAAAGACAGGGTTATAGGCAAGGCGGGAAGCAATAGAAACAAAGGATGGCGTCCAAGCGTTCGAGGGACTGCGATGAATCCGGTTGATCATCCTCATGGGGGCGGAGAGGGGAAAACGCCAAGAGGCATGAAGCATCCCAAGACTCCCTGGGGCAAACCAGCATTGGGGGTGAAGACTAGAAACAAGAAAAAGTGGACAACAAAACTCATTATTTCCCGCCGACCAAAGAAAAAGTAAAATGCAAATCAACAAATGACTGCGAATGTACAAATACGAGTATTCGCGGCATTCGCATATTATTCGTAAATTCGCATTATATTTATATGGCACGATCACTCAAAAAAGGACCATGTATTGACGAGAAACTGCTCAAAAAGATGCAGAAGACAAAACCAGGTTCAGGCCAAGCCGTGAAGACCTGGTCCAGGGACGCGACCATCACGCCCGAGATGATTGGTTTTATATTTGGCGTGCACAACGGGAAAGATTTTATTTCTGTAAGCGTGACAGAAGATATGGTAGGACACAGGCTCGGAGAGTTTTCTCCTACGACTAAGTTTGTCAGGCACGGAGGAAGAATGCAAAAAGAATTGGAAGCAAAGGCGGCAGAGGTTCAAGCTCCTGCAGCTACATCTTCTGGAGTATCATCTCCTGCTCCAAAGTCTAAGAATCCCGCACCCAAGAAGAACTAATGAAATCGTATGCAGTCTAAAGCTTATCTAAGGTATTTGAGAATAGCTCCGAGAAAGGTGAGGCTTGTCGCAGATCTTATCCGGGGCAAATCAGTTGAGGAAGCTCAGATCGTTTTGCGTTTTGCAAACAAGGGTGGAACGACCCCGCTCTTGAAACTTTTAAATTCCGCGGTTGCTTCAGGCGTTCATAATTTTCAGCTTGACCCTGCGAATTTGTATATTGCCAGGATTCTTGTTGACGAAGGGCCTAAGCTAAAACGGGTGTTTCCGAGGGCAAGAGGAAAAGCAGACCAGATACAAAAGAAAACTTCGCACATCACTCTCGTGCTTGACGAAAAAGTAAAGAAAGCTCCTGCGCAAGGGGGGAAAGAGGTGTCAACAACAAAAACGAAGGAAGTTTCTTTTCCTAAAACCGAGAGGCAAAAATTCCGACCGCAGCAGGAGATAGAAAAGAAACCACAAGTTGGGAAGAGACTTAGAATGTTTAGAAGAAAAGTGATATAAATTATAATGCAAATTTGCGAATGATATGCGAATGCCGCAAATAGTTATTCGCATCATTCGCATAAAATTTGTAGATTAGCATTAGTATTGTATGGCACACAAGGTTCATCCAAAATCGTTTCGTATCAAAGAGACCAAAGACTGGAGCTCAAGGTGGTTTGTAAAGAAAAACGTTCCCCAATTGCTCAAAGAGGATTTTCTTATTCGTTCGTATGTAGACAAAAAGCTCAAAGAAGCCTCCATACAGAATATTGAGGTGGAGAGATTTCCCGGCAAGGTGAATGTAATTATTTTTTCTGCAAGGCCCGGGTTAATAATTGGAAGAGGAGGCGCGGGCATTGAGCTCTTGAGAAAGGAGATTCAAAAGATTGCGCATTTGGCAAAAGACGTGCGCATTGAAATACAGGAGATAAAGAACCCCTGGGAATTTGCTTCTCTAATTGCGCAGTTTGTCGCTTTTCAGCTTGAAAAACGCATGCCCCACCGCAGAACTTTAAAGCAAACGTTGAGCAAGGTTATGGCGGTTAAGGGGATTGAGGGAGCTCGCATTGAGGTTGGTGGGCGTCTCGGAGGAGCTGAAATAGCAAGGCGAGAATGGCAGCAAAAAGGCAGGCTTCCCAGAGGAACCTTGAGAGCCGACATTGACTATTCTTTGAAAGAAGCATATACCAGGTACGGAACCATTGGAGTGAAAGTTTGGTTGTACAAAGGGATGAAATTCGAGTAATAATTCAAATCTACGAATGACTGCGAATGCCGCAAATAGTATTTGTACATTCGCATAGCATTTGTAGATTAGCATTATATTATGTTAACACCAAGAAAGATAAAATTTAGAAAGTGGCACAAAGGCCGCTCCAAAGGCAATGAAACGAGAGGAAAAGAATTGAATTTTGGAAGCTATGGCTTAAAATCCCTTGGGACTAAATGGATTACTGCGCGCCAGCTGGAAGCGGCTCGCCGCGCCATTATGCGCTACCTTAAAAAGGGAGGAAAGGTGTGGACGAGAATTTTTCCCGATAAGCCCATTACAACCAAAGGCGCAGAAACTCCAATGGGCGGAGGAAAGGGGGGAGTGGATCACTACGCTTTTCCCATTAAGCCAGGAAGAATTATATTTGAAGTGGAGGGAATTTCAGAAGGCCTTGCAAAGGAAGCGTTGCGGGAAGCTGCCTCCAAGATTCCTTTGAAGACAAAATTTGTTAAGAAGTAAAATGCAAATCCGCAAATGACTGCGAATGTACAAATACGAGTATTCGCGGCATTCGCATATTATTTGTAAATTCGCATTATATTTATGGCAAAGAAACATCTCATTGGAATAGTGGTTGGAGACAAGATGGCAAAAACCGTTGTGGTTAAGGTTGAACATTTAAAAGAGCACCCAAAGTATCGCAGGCGATTTCGCGTTCACGAAAGATACAAAGCGCACGACGAGAAAGGGGAGTATCACGTGGGAGACAAGGTCGTTATTGAGGAAACCCGGCCCATTTCAAAAGATAAACACTGGAGAGTAACCCAAAAGGTATGATACAGCCGCGATCCATGCTTAAAGTTGCAGATAATACCGGAGCAAAAATGATCCAGTGTTTTCACGTGTCAGGAGGAACGAGAAGGCGCTACGCGCAGTTGGGAGACATGATCGTTGCAACCGTGAAAGACGCAGAGCCAAGGAAACTCGTCAAAAAGCACGACGTGGTGCATGCAGTTGTGGTGCGCCAGAAAAAAGAATTCAGGAGGCAAGACGGCTCCTTTATCCGCTTTGACGAGAACGCCGCAGTCATTCTTGAGACAGGAAAGGAGCCAAAAGGAACAAGAGTGTTCGGCCCCATTCCAAGAGAAGTAAGAGAAAAGGGTTTTACAACCATAGCAAACCTCGCCCCCGAACTCGTATGAAGATAAAAAAAGGAGACAATGTGCTTGTGATAAAAGGAAGGGACAGAGGGAAGAAAGGAAAGATACTGAAGGTATTTCCTGAAGAGGAAAAGGTTCAGATTGAAGGAGTGAATATACGCAAGAAACACGCAAAACCCAAAAGAGGAGGGCAGAAAGGCCAAACAGTGGAGCTGTTTGTTCCGCTTTCTGTTTCAAGCTGCCAGCTCCTGTGCCCCAAATGCGGAAAACCCGCGCGGATTGGGATGAGCGTCAAGGGAGTAAAAAAGTTTAGAATATGTAAGCGCTGTAAGAGCGAAATCTAACCATGGCGAAAATTGACGTAAAAGAAAAATATATCAAAACAGCTGTGCCTCAAATGATGCAATTGTTTGGTTACAAAAACAAAATGGCAGTTCCTGGCATTCTCAAAGTGGTGCTCAACTCAGGATTTGGAAAACTTATTGCAGAAAAAGGCGGAGACGAACAGAAAAAAATCATAGAAGAAGCAAAAGAAGCTTTAACCCTCATTTCAGGCCAGAAAGCGGCATTAACCATTGCAAAGAAATCCATTGCAGGATTTAAGGTACGAGAAGGTTCTCCGCAGGGCGTGAAGGTTACCTTGAGAGGCCAACGAATGTACGATTTTTTAGAACGTCTGCTTTCCATTGTTTTTCCAAGAATGCGAGACTTTAAGGGGTTAGATCCCTCTCTCGTTGACGAAAAAGGAAGCTTGAGCATGGGAATGAAAGAACATACGTTTTTTCCTGAGGTTCCTGTTGAAAAAGTAAAGACTTCTCTTGGTTTGGAATTTACTGTGGTGACAAACGCTAAAACCAAGAAAGAAGGGTTGGAGTTATTGAAATTACTTGGATTTCCGTTTAAAGTATAACCATGGCAACAACCGCGCAAATTGAAAAAGCGTCAAAGAAGCCAAAGTATAAGTCTCAACTGACAAGAAGGTGTTTTCGATGCGGCAGGAAACACGGATTTATGAGAGACTTTGGACTGTGCCGAATATGCTTTAGAGAAATGGCAAACCAAGGATTGATACCCGGCGTAAAAAAAAGCAGCTGGTAGACTATGACAGATCCTATTGCAGACATGTTAACACGAATTATGAACGCGCAGAGGGTTCAAAAACCCTTTGTTGAGATTCCATTTTCCAACCTCAAATTTGAGATTGCAAAGGTTCTTTTGAAGGAAGGTTTTTTGAAAGAGGCAGAACAAAAAGGAAGAAAAGAAAGAAAGGTGCTGGAACTCGCTCTCCAGTACGACGAGAAGACTCCTGTGATTTCTGGAATAAAGAAAATTTCAAAACCAGGCCAGAGAATCTATGCATCAAGGAGTGAGCTTTTGAAGACAAAACGGGCAGGAGGCACGCTTCTCGTGTCTACTTCAAAAGGAATTATGACAGACAAGGAAGCGAGAAAAAGTCGCATGGGGGGCGAAGTCATCTGTGAAGTGTGGTAACCTTATGAGCAGAATAGGGAGAAAACCAATTGAAATACCAGAGGGCGTAAAGGTTCTCATTCAAGGACAGAGAATTGTTGTGGAAGGCGTGAAAGGGAAGCTTGAAAAAGAGGTTCACCCTGACCTCGTATTAAGCCAGGAAGGGAACAAACTGTTTTTGCTTCCAAGAGAGACCGGAGAGCTTTTAAAAACAACTAGGTCTGTGTGGGGAACTTTCCGCCAGATCATTTTTAATATGATAGAGGGGGTGACCAAAGGATTTGAAAAAAAGCTGATAATTGAAGGAGTTGGATATCGCGCGGCAGTTTCTGGAGACAAGTTCACCGCGGAAGTAGGGCACACGAATCCTTCTGAACTGAAAATTCCCGAAGGCGTGCAGGTTACAGTGGAGAAGAGTATAATTTCCGTTAAGGGTCAAGACAAAGAGATCGTGGGGCAGTTTGCCGCATCGGTTCGTGCATTTCGCGAAGTAGAACCTTACAAGGGCAAAGGGATTAAGTACGACAAAGAAGTGGTAAAAAGAAAATTAGGCAAGAGAGCTGCGACAACAACTGCAGGAGCATGACACTAACCATGACTATAAAGAAACTCCAACGAGAAAGAAGAAAAAAGAGAACAAGAGCAAAGGCGAAAGGGACTGTTCACATCCCTCGTCTTGCGGTATTCCGCTCCAATAAACATACGTACCTTCAGTTGATTGACGATACGCAAGGGAAAATACTCGCTTCAGTTTCCGATTTTAAGATGAAATCACGCGGGAAAGAAGCTGCAAAGCAGATTGGAGCATTGCTTGGCAAGAAAGCTCTTACTCTTGGCATTGCGAGAGCGGCATTTGACAGGTCTGGGTACAAGTATCACGGGAATGTCAAAGCCGCAAGAGAAGGAGCAAGAGAAGCGGGCTTACAAGTGTAACTATTGACCATGCCCATACCAACAACACGAGAACGACGATTTATAAGAAGAGACAAAAGAGACGAGGTTCCCTCGAGAGTTCTTGAGATTACTCGGGTGACCAGGGTTGCCGCGGGAGGCAAGCACATGACGTTTCGCGTAACGGTGGCGGTTGGAGACCAAAAGGGGAAGGTGGGCGTTGGCATTGGAAAAGGATTAGATGTGGCTCAAGCAATAGAAAAGGCAACAAGAGCCGCAAAGAAAAACATGATTGTTGTTCCCATTGTAGACGGTACCATTCCTCACCAGGTAAAAGTAAAATTTGGGCCTTCTGAGTTGCTCTTAAAACCTCAGAGGCAGGGGAGAGGGCTGGTTGCAGGAGGCGTGGTGCGTGTCATCTGTGAGTTAGCAGGCATTAAAGACATTTCTGCGAAATTCCTTTCGTCTACGAACAACAAAATGAACAATGCTAAGGTGACCATGGAAGCGTTACAAATGCTAAGAATAAAAAACAAAGTTACTCAACAATATGCAACTCCACCAGCTGAAACCCAAGCATAAAAGAATACGATATAAACGCATTGGACGAGGCGGCAAAAAGGGCGGCTCGTCGGGTTGGGGCATTAAAAAGCGCGGAACTTCCCAGCCAAGAATTCGAGAGATTATTAAAAGATACCCAAAACTTCGAGGCATATGATGAGTTGGCTTCAAACATTTGTTCGCATATTCAAGATTCACGACCTAAGAACAAAGATTCTCTTTATCTTCGGCGTTTTTCTCATTTTCAGAGTAATGGCCAATATTCCAATTCCTGGGGTTCAGGCCGAGCGTTTGAAAGAATTTTTTGCGTCAAACCAGGTTTTTGGGCTTTTGAACGCGTTCACCGGAGGAGCATTAGACAATCTTTCTATTGTGATGCTCGGGTTGGGCCCCTACATTACAGCCACCATTGTGCTCCAGCTTCTCACTATGGTGTTTCCTCGCCTGAACCAAATGTACAAAGAAGAAGGAGAAGCGGGCCGAGCGAAGTTTAATCAGTATGGAAGAATGCTTACGATTCCTTTTGCTTTGATTCAAGGATACGGGCTTTTAACTTTACTTTCTCGTCAAGGGATCATTTCTGAACTGTCCCTTTTTGGCACCTTTGTTTCTTTGGTGGTGATGACAGCAGGCACACTCTTTTTAATGTGGTTAGGAGAGCTCATTTCTGAGAAAGGCCTTGGCAACGGAGTTTCCCTGCTCATTTTCGCCGGAATCATCGCAGAATTCCCAAACAGCATGCGCCAAATATTCCTAACATTTGACGCTACCAAAACTCTTCCGTACCTTGCGTTCTTTGTCTCGGCGATTGCGATTATTGCAGGCGTTGTTCTCGTGACAGAGGCGCGGCGCAACATTCCGGTTTCCTACACCAAGAGAGTGAGAGGAAACAAACTCTATGGAGGCATTGCAACCTATTTGCCATTGTCTGTGAACCCCGCGGGAGTGATTCCCATCATATTTGCTTTGTCTATTCTCACGTTTCCTGGAATGATAGCTTCGTTTTTCCAAAATTCTCAAGGATTCCTCGGCTTTATTGCCTCGGGGGTTCAGAACTTTGTGCAGAATCAGTGGGCGTACGGCATTGCATACTTTGTGCTCGTCATCATCTTTACCTACTTTTATACCGCCGTTACCTTTGATCCAAAAGCAATTTCCTCCAATCTTCAAAAGTCAGGAGGATTTGTGCCAGGGGTGAGGCCTGGCCCTTCCACAGCTGGGTTTCTTTCAAGCATTTTAACCAGAGTTTTAATTATTGGAGCGTTGTTCTTGGGTACAATCGCAGTTTTGCCTTCCGTGGTGGGGGGATTTACTGGCGTGCAGAGTTTTCAGTTTCTCGTGGGAGGAACTTCTTTGCTCATTGTTGTGAGCGTGGTGCTGGAAACCATTCGCCAGTTAAGATCCCAGCTTCAAATGCGAGACTATGAAAGCTTTTAATACTCAAGTTGTGATCTTGATGGGTCCTCCTGGGGCAGGGAAAGGAACTCAAGCAGAATTGTTGTCAGAAAAACTGAATCTTTCTTATATCGAAACCGCAAAATTGCTTGAGGCGAAATTTTGGAATGCAAAAGTCAACGAATCTATGGAAGGGGTAGATGGTAACGCATACGATCTTCTGCATGAGAAGAATCTGTGGGCGACAGGGATCCTTTGCAGTCCGCCTTTCGTGACTGCAGTATTGAATGAAAAGTTCAGAGAATTGCACAAAGAAGGAAAGGGTCTTTTGCTGGCTGGTTCTCCAAGAACTCTGTACGAGGGGGAGAAAGAACTGCCCGTACTTGAAGAACTTTACGGGAAAGAGAATATCCATATCATTCTTCTTGAACTTTCAGAAGAGCAGACGCTCTATCGTAATTCTCATCGCAGAATCTGCGAATTGATGCGCCATCCCGTGTTGTATACAAAAGAAACTGAGAATCTTACGATTTGTCCGCTTGACGGCTCAAAACTTCTCAGACGGGAAGGATTAGATGATTCTGAAACAATCAAGGTGCGGATCAAAGAATACCAAGAGCGAACGCTCCCTGTAGTTTCGTATTTTGAGCAGTCGGGCTTTGAGGTGCAGAAAGTGAATGCAGATCAATCGGTTGCCGATGTGTTTAGCGACATCTTCAAAGCGCTCAACCTTGCATGATTTCCATCAAGACCCCAAAAGAGATTGAGACAATGAGGCAAGGGGGGAGAGTGCTGGCTGGGATTTTAGACAAGCTTCTCAAGCAGGTGAAACCTGGCGTTGTGACCAAAGACTTAGACAGGGCTGCAGAGGCCCTGATTTTGAATTCTGGAGCTAAGATTGCGTTCAAAGGGTACGAAGGATTTCCTGCGACACTATGCGTGTCAGTAAACGAAGAGGTTGTCCACGCGGCTCCTTCAGAAAGGATACTCAAAGAAGGAGACATCGTAACACTTGACATCGGCCTCATATGGCTGGGTCTTTATTTGGATATGGCTCGCACCGTAGCAGTTGGAAAAGTTTCTCCTGAAACAGCGCGTCTCATTCGCGTAACCAAAAAGGCGTTGCATTATGGCCTAAAGAAAACAAAACCTGGGAATACGGTTGGAGATATTGGAAATACAATTCAACGGTACGTGGAGAGCCAAGGGTACCAGGTGGTGCGCGAATTATGCGGCCACGGCATTGGCAAAGAGCTTCACGAGGATCCCCACGTTTTAAATTATGGAAAACGGGGGGATGGCTCCGAACTTGTTGAGGGAATGGTGATTTGCATTGAACCCATGATCACAGTAGGGGACTGGAAGTTAAAGAGATCAAAAGACGGCCATGGTTTTGAAACCAAAGATGGTTCCTTGTCGTGCCACTTTGAAGACACCATTGCAATTACCTCGAGGGGTTCTGAAGTGCTGACGAAAATTGAATGAAGTGATATGATAGACCAATATGACGAGCTCAAAAAAAACTGCTTCTGAATTGAGACGGGATCCGGTATCGCAAGAGTGGGTTGTGATTGCAACCAGAAGGGCACGAAGGCCTAATTCTTTTGTAAAAGAGAAGAGAACAGACTGGAGGGTTTCAAAAAAAGACTGCCCTTTTGAACACTTGCAAGACGAGGGCGTCCCTGCAAACTGGACAACCATTTCAATTCCTAACAAGTATCCCGCATTCTCTGTTGGGAAGAAACTCAACACAAGGAACATTGGCCCCTACCAGGTGATGGACGGGATTGGATTCCATGAAGTGGTGATCACAAGAGACCACGAGAAAGACATTCCCCAGTTTAGTCTGTCTAAGGTAAAAGAACTCATTGACCTTTACCAGGAGCGGTACCTTGATTTAATGAACGAGCCTTTGGTGAACTATGTTGCCATTTTTAAGAACAAGGGGCCCTCGGCCGGCGCTTCTGTTGCCCACCCGCACTCCCAGATCATTGCCGTTCCCGTTACTGACCCCGACGTGGAGCAGAGCATCAAGGGTTCTTTGCATTTTTGGAAAACGCACAAAAAATGCGCGCATTGCCTTATGATTGCGTGGGATAGGAAAGAGAAAAAGCGAGTCGTGTTTGAAAATGCTTGCTATATTGCTCTTTGCCCCTTTGCTTCCAGCGTTGCTTTTGAGATACGCATTTATCCTAAAAACCATTTTGCATATTTTGAGAGAGCAGATGATTTTGAAAAACAATGCTTGGCCGAAGTATTTTTAAAAACCTTTCAAAAGCTTGAGAAAGGCCTCAATGATCCTGACTACAACTACTTTTTGCACACAGCCCCTGCTGACGGAAAAAACTATGATTACTACCACTGGCATTTTGAGATTCTTCCTAAGACCGGAACATGGGGAGGTTTTGAGTTGGGCACCGGAGTGAAAATTTCTACCATTGAGCCAGAAACAGCAGCAGAGTTTTTACGAAAACAATGAAAAGGCCACTTATTATTGCCAATTGGAAGATGCGTCCTGGAAATTCAAAGGAAGCGTTTGATTTGGCCAAGGCCGTTGCGAAGGGAGTAGAGGATCTTGAAGCAGACGTGGTATTGTGCCCGCCTTTTGTGTATATTTCAGACATCGTTAGAGCGTCCTCCTTCGCTCGTCAACAGACGAGCTATGGAGGATCCTCCGTAGCCCTTCGGTCTGAGGCCTCAGGATCGAAGACCTTCGGCGTAGGAGGACAGGATTGTTTCTGGGAACAGGAAGGGCCGTATACAGGAGAGGTTTCTCCAGTGATGCTGCGCAACCTTGGATGCACCCATGTTATTCTTGGGCATTCGGAACGCAAACGGTATCTCAATGAAACCGCAGAAATGGTGAACGCAAAAATAAAAGCAGTTCTTCAGCAAGGGTTGATTCCGGTAGTATGCGTAGATGAGCCAGAACAGAATCTTGAGCTGCTTCTCAAAGGTATTTCGCAATCGGAATTGAAAAACAGCGTGTTGGTGTATGAACCTGCATGGGCAATCAGTACTTCCCATGGGCAGGCTGCAACACCAAAACTACTGAAAGAAACAGCTGCGTTTATGAAAAAATTTATTCCAGCCCAAACTCCTATTCTTTACGGTGGCAGCGTGGAGAGCAGGAATATCAAAAGCTTTCTCGGCCCTGAACTTGGTCAGGGAGTATTGGTTGGGGGAGCTTCGCTTCAGGCAAAGGAGTTTGTTACCCTTGTAAAGAATGCTTCTATTGCTCTTGCCCCGTAGTGAAATTTGGACCAAACTTCGTTTGCTGAAAGCAGTCCAAATTCTACTACGGGGCTTGTAAAAAACGCCGCGCTCGTGTAGAGTGGCTGAACGATGGACCCATTTTTAAACGGTCAATTTTATAGTCCTACAAAAGGCCCTCTTTCTTTGGAAGCGGTGTTGGACGCGCTCAAAGAATACATGGAAGAGAAGCCGCATAATGCCTATGAGCTTGTGGTTGGGTGCGATTCAAGCCCGTCAGAAGAACCTACATTTCCTGTGGTTGTGGTGGCATTGCGCAAAGGAGAAGGAGGAAGGTTTTTCTTGAAACGCGTGCAGTACCCAAACAAGAAGTTCTATCACATGCAGGAACGTATTCTGCAAGAAGTGTATCTTTCCTGCCAGTTGGCCCTGTATCTTCGCGACGCCTTTGGAACTTTAATGAAACAAAAACATCCTGAAATTTCCTACCAGTTTGAATACATTCATGCAGACATTGGAGAAAAGGGCCCAACAAAAGACATGATTAAGGAGGTTACAGGTCTCATACGAGGAAACGGCTTTGAACCCAGAATCAAACCTTACTCTTTTGCCGCATCTACGGTTGCAGATAGGTACTCCTAATAAAATCGTATGGTAAAGAAAAATCCTAAAGTATTTGTGGCAATGAGCGGGGGGGTTGATTCTTCGGTTGCTGCGGCTCTTTTGAAGAGGGATGGTTTTAGCGTTGTTGGCGTATACATGAAGTGTTGGATCGCAACCGATCCATTATATCAAGGTTGTACTTCTGTTGATGATGAACGCTCGGCAAGATTGGCGGCGGCACATCTTAAAATCCCTTTTTATACTTGGAACTTTATCAAAGAGTACAAAAAGCGAGTGGTGGAGTATATGCTTGAGGGCTATGGAAAAGGAATTACTCCCAACCCAGATATTATGTGCAACAAGGAGATTAAGTTTGGCTTGTTTTTTGACAAGGCAATGAAACTCGGCGCAGATTTTATCGCAACAGGCCACTATGCCAGGCTTGAGCGCGGGAAACTCTTGCAAGCAAAGGATAAAAACAAAGACCAGTCGTACTTTCTCTCGTTTATAAAACCAGAGGTGCTTTCGCGTACGCTTTTTCCGATTGGGAATTATACCAAGCCGGAGGTGCGTGAAATGGCACGAAAGCTCGGCCTGCCCAATGCAGAAAGAAAAGACAGCCAGGGGATCTGCTTTATCGGCAAAGTTGATTTTAACGAGTTTTTAAAACAGCATATTATTTCAGACCCCGGAGAAATTGTTGATACCGTAGGAACAGTGCTTGGAAAACACGACGGGCTTGCCCTCTACACCATTGGCCAAAGAAAGGGAATCGGCCTCTCTGGAGGCCCTTACTATGTAGTACGAAAGGATTTTGAAAAAAATCGGCTCATTGTGAGTAAGAATGAGAAAGATTTACAAGCAAATGAATTGCTTTTATCCAATGTAAATTGGTTTGAAAAGCCTGAATCCTTTCCGATGGAAAACATTCAGGCAAGAATTCGTTATCGTCAGCCCACCTCGAAAGCGAGCGTAGTGCCAGTAGAGGGCGAGAAGGGGCTGTACCGTCTCGTTTTTTCAGAGCCTCAACGCGCAGTGACCGCGGGCCAATTTGTTGTGTTGTACAAAGGAGAAGAACTCCTTGGTGGAGGCGTGATTGGGTAAAGGGGGATCTTCTCGTTTTCTCTTTGTTGTATATTTATTGCCATGGCGCCATATTGTCGTTACAATAGATACAAGATATGGGTATAGCAAAGTATAAATATTATTTTTCCAAACCAAGATCTGAAATTGCTAAAGACGTACTCGCCTGGCTTTTTGTGGCTGGCGCAATAACCATTGCTGCTACTTCTCCGTATTTTATTCAAAATGTGTTAAACGCAAATCAAAAGTTAAGAAAGTACCCAAAACGAAAAATTCAGGATACGTTTTCATCGTTTCGAAGAAGGGGATTGTTGGAAATTCGCCGTCGCAATAACCAGGTCTCTATTGCCCTCACAAGAGAGGGCAAGAAAAAGGCAGGACTTTTTCAGATAAACGACTTGCGTATTTCACGACCACGAAGGTGGGACGGTAAATGGCGTGTGCTTGTTTTTGATATTGCCCACGAGAAAAGATTTTACCGAGAAGCTCTGCGGGGCAAACTCAAAGAACTTGGATTTTTCCTCTGGCAAAAAAGTGTATGGGTACATGCGTTTAACTGTAAAGCCGAGATGGAACTTCTGCGAGATTTTTTTGGACTGAGTATGCAAGAAATGTGTTTAATTGTTGCAGAGCATATTGAAAATGATGGAAAACTAAGAGAATTTTTTGATGTCGATACCTAGGAGTTGTTGTCTATTTGTAGCCATGGCTTCAATTGGACGTTACCCCTCTCTACTTGCCATTTGAGGAGCTCAGAGTCCTTCTAAGGAATCCCCGCTCCGAGTCTGGAGGTGTGATTGCATAGCCAACAGAAGCCAAAGGAAGGGGGAGGAAGGAGTGATCCTTCCACCCCCCTTATTTTTTTGGTATAATTTTTCACATGGGTTCTGGCGAATTACGCAAAAGATTTTTAGAGTTTTTCAAGGAGAGAGGACATAGTGTTATTCCCTCCTCTTCTTTGGTTCCAGGGAATGATCCAACAACATTGTTTACCGGATCTGGCATGCAGCCTTTGATTCCTTACCTCTTGGGGCAAAAGCATCCTATGGGGACGAGATTGGTAGACTCCCAAAAGTGTTTTCGGGCAGACGACATTGAAGAAGTGGGAGATAATCGTCACACCACCTTTTTTGAGATGCTGGGGAACTGGTCTCTGGGGGACTATTTCAAGGAAGAACAGCTTCCCTGGTTTTTTTCTTTTTTGGTAGATGAACTTGGTTTGGATCCGCAGAAGCTGTATGTTACGGTGTTTGCGGGGGATCCCAAAAACAACATTCCCAAAGATGAGGAGTCTATTGCCATTTGGAAGCGTCTGTTCGCGGAGAAAGGCATTGAGGCAAAGGATGTTGTTCTGGACACGTCAGAAAAGGGGAGTGAGCTTGGCATGCAGGGTGCTCGCATTTTCGCCTACAATGCAAAAAAGAACTGGTGGAGCAGGGCAGGAGCGCCAGAGAATATGCCCCCAGGGGAGCCGGGAGGGCCTGATTCTGAGGTGTTCTTTGAGTTCACGCAGGTTGAGCATAACCTTGCCTTTGGCCAGAACTGCCACCCCAACTGCGACTGCGGCAGGTTCTTGGAAATTGGAAACTCAGTCTTCATGGAATACAAGAAACAAGAGAACGGGGGCTTTGAAAAATTAGTACAGCGCAACGTGGACTTTGGCGGGGGATTGGAGCGCATTACGGCAGCCTCCAACGCAGATGGCGATGTCTTCAAAATCGACACTCTGCACGCGGTTATTCAAAAAATCGAAGAGTTGTCGGGTGCCCGCTACGAAAGTGCGTTCCAGCAGTCGTTCCGAGTGGTTGCCGATCATATTCGGGGCGCCGCATTTATGATTGCAGACGGAGTTCTGCCTTCCAATACCGAGCGCGGGTACTTTGTGCGCAGGCTGCTGCGCAGAGCCGTTAGGCACGCAGATAAACTTGGTATGAAGCAAGGCGTGTTTGCTGAACTTGTTTCACCAGCCATTGAGAACTACGGGGAACAGTATCCAGAGATAAAAGAACAAGAACAGCTTATCAAAGAAACAATCCAAAAAGAGGAAGTCAGGTTCCGCGAAACGTTAGCTAAGGGTTTGAAAGAGTTTGAAAAGCTGAGCGGTAAGGGAATTTCAGGGTACGAAGCCTTTAACCTGTACCAAAGCTATGGGTTTCCTTTGGATGTTACCCTGGAACTGGCAAAGGAAAAAAACATTGAGGTTGACCGGGATGGGTTCCAGCAAGAGTTCCAAAAACATCAGGAAGTCTCCAGGACTGGGGCAGCAGGAAGATTTAAGGGCGGCTTGGCTGACGCTTCTGTTGAAACCACAAGGTTGCACACGGCAAACCACCTTTTGCTCGCCGCTTTGAGGCAGGTGCTAGGAGAACACGTGCACCAGAGGGGCAGCAACATTACCGCAGAGCGGATACGCCTGGATTTTTCTCATCCGCAGAAAGCGGCTCCCGAAGAACTCAAAAAAGTAGAGGAGTTGGTGAATGAAAAGATTCAAGAAGGGCTTGGTATGATAAAAAGAGAGATGTCAAAAGAGGAAGCACAAAAACTCGGGGCTGAAATGGAGTTTGGGATAAAATACGGAGACGTTGTCTCTGTGTACTTTGCAGAGGATGAGAAAGGGAATGTGTTTTCCAAGGAGTTTTGCGGAGGGCCGCACGTAAAGAATACTTCCGAGCTTGGCAAGTTCAAAATTCTCAAAGAAGAAGCAGTGTCAGCCGGCATCCGCAGAATCCGAGCAGTTCTTGATTAGATCAAGTATTTTGATAGAATGAAGATAGCATAAGAGCCGGGTACATTACCTTATGCGGGGAGGGAAAGTGGCTACTCAAGGGCAAACTTCAACCGGGAAGCGGTGGAGAAACGACAAGATTCCAATACCCAGCAAAGATGAGCTTCGTGCCCTTCTTGCGCGTTATACAATTGGTCAGATAGCTATACAGAAATCCACGAGTCGTCAGACTGTAACTAAGTGGGTCCATGACTACGGACTTCAAGCGGGAAGAGGCCGTTGGGGAGGAGGGGCCCACACATAGAAGCGCCCGTTGTTGAACGAAAATCCCCGGCCAAGGGAACACAAAACGGCCGGGGATTTATTTTTGGCATTCGCCGCCTGCGCGCAGTTGTAGAATAATAGTGAGGTAAATTTTTTTGACAAAACGGGTTTTATCCGGTAAGATAAATTGAGCAAATTTCATGGCGTAAGGAGACCTCCTAATGAGAGCAAAGGGAGAAGAACAGGTACTGGAAGACCTCAAGCAATGGATTGATCGAGCTTTCTACCATGAGGACTGGACTACGGTTGCTAGTCTTGCAGAAAAAGCGCTGCGGGACTACCCTCAGTGGTTTGAGGCAGCAATCTGGCTTCAAGCTGCTCGGGTTGAAATCCTCGCTTTGAAGTATCCAGAAGATCCCGACGTCCAGCGAGTCGTACAAGCGAATCGTTTCGTACGCAAGCTAGCCAAAAAGGGTTAGGGTCGTGAGTGTCTCTCGACTCTACCCAAGATCCCCAGCCGGTGGCCATCGGTTGGGGATTTATTTTTGCAAAATAATAGGTTCAGTGTACAATGAACAGGAACCCATATGAAAATTATGATTTTAGGAAGCATGACCTTTGCTAAGGAAATGCTTGAAACAGAACAGCAGTTAAAGGAGCTTGGCTTGGAAGCGATAGCTCCTTTTGACGCAAAAGAGCATGCAGAAGATGATGCCCTTATTAATGACTTTGCACGGAATCTGGAATATTGCATCAAAGATGATGTTATTCGCAAGGGTTTCCAGCAGGTGGCAGACGCAGATGCCGTGTTGGTGTTGAACTATCCAAAGAACGGCATTGAAGGATACATTGGCACCTCAGCCTTAATGGAACTTGGAATTGCTCATTGGCTTGGGAAAAAGATATTTCTTCTCCATAATATTCCAGCGCCAGAGCAGTGCCGCTGGGCGCATGAGGTACAGATTATGCAGCCAGTAATTCTTCGAGGAGACCTTACGAGAATCTCTGTTTGATATGAAGATTATTCTTGGGTCTGCGTCAAAACAGAGAAAAAGGGTTTTGGAAAGAGCAGGGTACCGTTTTGAAGTCATGGCAGCTGATATTGATGAAAAGGCGATTCGGCTTGACGACCCCAAAGAACTTACCATGGCTTTAGCCAAGGCAAAGGCAGAAGTGTTGCTGCCTCAGATCAAGGAGCCTGCTCTGCTCATTACCGCAGATCAGGTGGTGGTATGGAACGGACAGATTTTAGAGAAGCCGGAAAACGCAGAGGAAGCGCGGCAATTTCTCAGAGGATACGCACAGTATCCAGCCCAGCCCGTCAATGCCACTGTTGTGACCAACACGGAAACAGGAAAACAGATAGGGGAGAATGACATCAATACAGTCTACTTTAAACCCTTCCCAGATGAGGTCATCGAACAGCTTATCCACGAAGGCAATATCTTTTCCCAGGCAGGCGCATTTTCTCTAGAAGATCCTCTGGTCGCGCCGTATGTTGACCATATTGAGGGAACCCTCGATAGCATTGAGGGGTTACCTTTTGAATTAACCCAACGACTGCTCAAAGAGGTGAGGACACATTGAGTTTCTATCGTTGCATGGTATCATAGAAAGGAACATGCCCCGTAGTGAAAATTTGAAATGATTTCAGTAATGCCTACAGGGCAAGGTTATGAAAATAAATCATCACACAACAAAAAAGGTTTTGCTCAAGAATAAAGCCAGAAATCATAAGGGCATTATTCAAATTTCTACTACGGGGCATGGAAAAGAATAAACGTCTTATTGATATTCTTCCTCCGAAGAAAAAATCCCTGCCTGCCTCGCCGGCAGGCGGGCCAGCCGAGGCTTCAGTGAAGGCGGGCAAACCT
>VMEU01000005.1 GCA_007375675.1 Parcubacteria group bacterium Greene0416_39
TGGAGGCGCTGCACCTCTCTCTTTTCTTTGCCCTTGGGTTCGTAGTAGTAATCGAGTCCGCATTCGCCGATTGCAACAACTTTTCCCTTCGACGAGTTCAGGGCAAGTTCTTTGTATTTTTCATAATAAAACTCTTCTCCTTTGGTTTCAAAAACCATCCACGGTTCTTTTTTCACTTGTTCTGACTGCACTTCCAGAACATCGACTTCGCGTTCTTCCAGATGAATAGGGTGCAGGCCTATGGCAGCATACACTCCTTCAGGATAGCGTTCTGCCATTTCTACAGCTCTCTTTGAGGTAGAATATTGGGTGCCTGGCATAATAACCCAGGTATCATTCTCAAGGGCGCGTTTCAAAACTGCGTCGCTGTCTTCTTTGAAGGCGTTGAAATTGACGTGAGCGTGGGTATCTATAAACATATAGTTATTCTAACAGAAGTTACAAAAATAGAAGAGGCTCCCTGAAAATCAGGAAGCCTCCTAGGCAGCGGGAAGAGGAGCGCTAAAGAGAGCGCTCAAGGTCTGGAATGATCCCTTCTCGAAGATGCCGTAAACGCCTCAAGGAAGGTTCAAGGTCATCGCCAGTTAGATTGGGATGTTCTAGGCTTGCTTCCAAATCCTCGGCTTCTTTCACTCTTGTTCACAACAAGAGATGAATATCTCCGGTCCCGGATTGGTCATCGCCAGGGCCACCAACCATTTTCTCTTCTCCGTTGAATGTACGGCTCTCTAAGTTTTGAGGGCCGCCTTGAATCCTTCAACAAATTCAGGACTCAAGGCGAGGCTCAAAGAAAGAAGCCTCCCTGGCTGGGAGGCTTCGCGGTTTCTATCTTTAAGTTTACTTACTCATGCGAAAATCTCCCAGTCAATTGAGGGGTAATAACCAACAAAGAAATAAGTTTTTGGGAGTTTCTCGTGTTCATACTCACTTTGGACAGTATATAAAATACCAAGGCTCCTTGTCAAGGGGAAAAGAAGAAGAGGGTCCCTCGGCCGCATATTGCGACACGAGAAACCCTCTTTGGTCATGCGACCTTGCTAGCCCACCCCCGCCTTTCGAGGGTAGGAACCCAGGACTTTAACCACTTCCACTTGGCGCCGCACGCCAGCCATCGCCTCATCGACTTGAGGGTCCTCCAGATGACCATTTAACTCAACCACGAACACATCGTCGTCAAGCGCCCTCTTGCTAGGACGAGACATAACTTTCGTCAAGTTAATGCCCAGCCGAGCAAATTCACCAAGAATCCAGTAAAGAGTGCCAGGGCGGTCCTTCTCCTTGGGAAAAATGCACAGCAACGTCTTGTCGTCCCCAGTCGGCGGGGGGGAGGGTGAACGGCATACCACCACAAACCGGGTGATGTTGTTCTTTTGATCTTGGATATCCCGTGCGAGCACCTCGGCGCCTGGGCATGTTTTTGCTGCGAAGGCTGAAGCGATTGCCACCACTCCATATGGAGTCTTCATCGCCTCCACCACTGCGCCTGCGGTAGACAAGGTTGCAATCCTTGCAGCGTGGGGGCAATGAGAATCAAGGAACTTACTACACTGCCCGAGTGCCTGCGGATGCGACAACACCGAAACAACCTGCTCCAGAACAGTTCCATTTGGCCCAATAAGACACTGTTCAACGGGAAGCAGAAGCTCTGCGACTATCGTGATACCTGTGCCGCTGTGGTCGAACCTGTCGTCAAAGATAAACTCGTCCATGACCCCATTTACTACCCCTTCAGTGTTGTTATAGATAGGAACGATGCCCTTATTGGCCTCTCTGCGCACAACCATACGGAGTACCTCTTCATTCGACTGTGCCGGCACAAGTTCGGCTGTCGAATCGTACCGAACCGCAGCTTCAGAGCCAAATGTGCCATAGGGAGTAAGATACGCAATTCGACCTCCCATAACTACAGGGTAAGACCCGAGTCTACCAACTTGACTATCCATCGATCTCCTCTTTTGTGAAAGTGCACTCCAAAGAATTGAAGATAACTTCGATTTTCCCTGGTGAGAACCCTTCGACTTCGCTCAGGGCTCTCATTAGAGAGCATCACGTAACCCTTCGATTCCACTCAGGGTCTTTTCGCCTACAGGCGAAAAGAAAACCAGCCCCTTTTGCGAAGAGGCTGGAGTTCATTTTAAGAGATCTATATCAACTCAAAACTTCCAAGCTCTTCGCTGGGTTGGTAAAGATAAAGAAGAAAAAGAAATTTCTAGACTGTTGGATCGTTTTCATTTTCAATTTAAAGTGTATCATGCCAAAAAATTCTTGTCAAGCACTGCGCGCCAAGGTGCCACGAATGCCTTGCAGACGGAATTCCTCCTCTATCTCCAGAATCTCTTCTTTGGAAACTTCGTGTTTGTCGTTCATGGCGTGCTCAACGAGAGAAACCCTGAATTCCCTTTGAATGTCTGGGTCAAGTTTCTCTGTGCGCATTTTCTCAAGCTGCTTTGAGGAATAATGGGAAAAGTCTTGCTCCACCTCCTTGGCAATACTCTCTTGCTCTTGGATCAATGGATTGTTTGGCGCGAGCGATTTTGCAATGTCTAGCCATTTGTGCCCCTCTGCAAAGTCAAAATAATGAAAGTAGCTCATGGCAAGATCCATATAGGCGTTGGGGTTTGTGAGGTCTCGGCTGATTGCTTCTCGTAAATACTTTCGGCCTTCTTCCAAGTTGCCTAACAACACCTTAAGCCACCCCATACTCCTCAAATGTTCTGAATGATTTGGCAAAAGCTCGTCTGCTTTCTCCAAGGACTGTTGCGCCAAAAAGAGCAGCCCCCACTTCATTCTTGCGATTCCCAAAAGATAGTGGGCATACGCAACATGAGGGAAAAGAGCGGCAACGCGCTTTAAAAGCATTGCTGCTTCAGGATACTTGCGCTGGCGCAGTAAACCGTCCGCCTTGGCAATATACTCTTTAAATTGTTCACTGTGCTGCTCTTCCATACATTAAAATATACTATATTTGAGTCCTCTACACCACAAAAAAAACCGGGGCGATCCGAGGATCGCCCCTTTCTTGAGAATCTGAAGATTCCCTTGCTGCGTTACTCTTCCAACCAAAGAGGTCTGGGGAAAGCCACCTCTCCATGGCCCCAAATCCAGAACCAATGCTCGCGAGACAGTTGTATGAGTTCTATGAGCGAAAGATTTTTTGTCTCAATACCGTAGAGTTTCTCAAGAGCCTCCCTAACTTTCAATTGAAAAACTCCTTGATATATTTCCTCCAACTCGGAAGTATTGCCCCGTGTAAAATTTCTCACATCTTCGGGTATAGTGACCCATTGAGGGGGCCACTCGCAATGCAAACCCCAATCCTCGACCCTTTTCGCATTTGTCTTGTACCGAATTAATCCTGCTTCGCTAGAATTCATTTTGAGAAACCTCCGCTTTTTATATTTTGCAAACAGATCCAGCACTATCTGATCGCTTTTGTGTAAAGAACTCCCTGTTCGTGCTGGTGATTAAGCGCTTTACGAGAAAACGTTCAATCATCAACACAAGCCCTTCGACCTAAACAAAAACTCCTGGCAAGATCCAGGAGGGCTTTCAATGATTTAAGAAAAACTTATTTCACATCAAAAAAGCTGGACCTTGCAAAAATTTCAAAGTCCACCACCAACTCATTTGTTTTAATATTCTTTGTTTCATATGCCTATTTTCTTTATAATTTGCTGAAACCCTCCTTTTTTATTGAGAAGTTCTCTTGAACCCCGCGTAATGGTCGCAATGCTCACATGCAAGTTTTTTGCAATTTCTCTCTGGGGGATACCGCATGCGAGCTGCTTCACAATCTGCCATCGAATAGGAATCTCTTTATACTCTGTTGGCGTTAGAATATCTTCGAG
This sequence comes from Parcubacteria group bacterium Greene0416_39, assembly GCA_007375675.1. Classification (GTDB taxonomy): domain Bacteria; phylum Patescibacteriota; class Minisyncoccia; order Minisyncoccales; family UBA10102; genus VMEU01. Next base: position 3,849 of record VMEU01000005.1, read on the forward strand.
AAAAGCTCGCAAAAGTTTTTGGTCAGGCGCAATCTTCAAGAGCACCCGGACCAATCCCCACGCATATGCATCTTTTTGTTTTCTCTCGCCTATTCTCATGTTCTATACAACATCCAACATAACACCACCATTGTAATAGTACAATATATCATACCCAGAACCCCTGTCAAGCCCAGTGACGTCAATTTATTGCCATGGCAAGATTTTGACGTATGGCGTTGAGCGGGCTTTCTATTTTCTCGGAAAAAGAAGGCTCCGGTGCTTGTTGACTTCTAATTTCAACAAGCTTGCTGTTTCTTTTGAGATATTCGTTTCCTCAATTTTTGGGAAAACAGGAGTAATGTGACGGGGAAGTTCTATCTTTCCTTTATGGCTAAGAAAATGCCAAAAATCTTTTCCTTCTCGGATATAGGAACTCCATTTTTTGTAGCCAAATAGGTAATTGAACCTGTCTGAACTCTCGGGAACAAACGGGTAGAGAAGCACTCCCAAAGCGTTTGCAAGAGAAAGAGCAGCCAAGACCACTATCTTTGCTTTTCTGGGGTCTTCTTTTACCATCTTCCAAACCTGATTTCGATCAACGTATGCATTGCCAAAAGACGCTAAATCCACAATTGCTTGGAGAGCAGATCGGAACTCGCCTTTATTGAGATGATTTTCAGTTTTCTCAAATGCCTTTTCGATTCGAGTTTTTACTTCAAGAGCAACGCTTTTGGGCGTAAGATAAAATTTTGAACCGAAATTCTTTTGGGCAAGCACAGCCACGCGATGAATATAATTCCCAATGGTCCCTACCAGGATACTGTTGTTTGTCTCTATGAATTCTTTCCAGGTAAAGTTAAATTCTTTTTGTTCTGGCATATTGAAAGCCACATAAAATCTAACTGCATCGATTGGATATTGCCCCACAAGGTAAGGAGTTTCAATAAACCAGCCGCGGCTTTTGGACATTTTCTTTCCCTCGAGGAGTAAGAATTTGTTCACGAAAACATTGGTGGGTAGATTGATTTTTTTATCATAGGCAATCAGCTGAGCAGGCCAGTTGATGCAATGAAATACCAAATTGTCCTGGCCAACAAAATAATAGGTTTCTCCCTTTGGGTTATAGAAAAATTCGCGCCAATAATTTGGTTTTTTGATTTTTTGCGAGTATTCAACAGCAGCTGAAAGATATCCAACCACTGCCTCAAACCATACATAGAATTTCTTACGTGTTATATTCTCAATCCTCTGAGATTTGGGAATCTTCTCAATGGGTAAGGGTACTCCATAATCAATATCACGAGTAATAGAACGGGGCTTGAGACCTTCTCGAATCCACCCTAACGCTTCACTCTTCACCCATGCCCTCATTGATGTTTGAGGAAGAAGCCACTTCTTAACATCTTTCTGTAATTTTGTGAGATCCAAAAAATAGTTCTCTGTTTCTTTTCTTGTTAAATTACTCTTGTCTGTTTTTGAAATGGGGTTAATGAGTTCAAGAGCATCCAAAGTTCTCCCACACTTCTCGCATTGATCTCCCCTAGCATCCGGTGCGTTGCAATAAGGACACTGCCCTTCAATATACCGATCTTGGAGGAATTTTTTGGACTGTTCAGAGTATAATTGCTCTGTTTTTTTGATTTGAATAAACTTTTTCTTCAATAACTGCAAAAACATCTCTTGAACCACGTGTTGATGATTTTGAGTATGGGTAGAAGTATAAAGAGTATAGTCTATATCAAACTTTTTGAGATATTCTTTGTCTAACCTATGAAATTGTGTGGCTATCTCTTCTGGTTTCTTTCTTTCTTTCTCTGCGCGTAAAGTGATGGGCGTACCATGAAAGTCGGAACCAGAAACCATTAAGACACGGTTTCCCCTTAACTTATGGAACCGTGCAAAAATATCAGGAGGTAAATATGCTCCTGCCAGATTGCCAATATGGAAAATATCATTCACATATGGCCACGCAACTCCAATATAGATTTTCCTTACATTCTTTTTGCCTGCCATGATGTTTTTGTATCACTTTTCTTGATACACCACAACCACGAATTCTCCTCGGGGTTTTCCCGCTTGGAGTTGTTCAAGAACTTCGTTAATGGTTCCTCGATAGATAGTCTCAAACTTTTTAGTGAGTTCTCGCCCCACGACAACCTTTGGGAGGTTCTCTCCCTTATATACAAGGGAGAGAACCTTGCATATCTCATAAAGGGTTTTTAAAATTCGGTAGGGTGATTCATAAAAGATTACAGGATACTGCGACTGGGCGATTTCTTGAAAAAACTTTTTCCTTCCTTTCTTGTGGGGCGGATATCCCAGTAAAAACGCGACGAGTTCGTTGCCCGGGTCTGAAATCCCGGGCGTGCCGGCATCTGAAACCAAGGCAATGTTTTTGCCCTGTGAAAGCAAATCAAATACTCGCGACATTGCTTTTTCTCCCGAATGCTGGTGATAAGAAAGAGTACGCGTATGGATCTCATAATGCGAAAGCAGCTTCCTTGTCACTCTTGTGTCTTCGCAAAGCACAAAGTCAACTTCTTTCAGAATCCGCAGGACACGGAGGGAAATATCTTCCAAGTTCCCGATTGGAGTAGCAACAATGTATAATATACCCATAAGAAAATTGAGAACTATGGATTTTCTGCATTCAAAAATTATGGCGTTGCGGTCTTTTCTTCTTTGCGTTTCTTAAGAAAGTCTCGCAAAAATTCAAAGAGAATGCCTGCAATGGGAACTGCCAAAATGGCTCCCATAATGCCCCAGAGCTCAGCTCCCACTGCAAGAGAAACAAGCACGAGCACCGGAGACAACCCGATGAATTTCTTGGTGAGGAGCGGCGTTAAAACGATGCCTTCGATCTGCTGAATCAACGCAAATGCGAGAAGAACAAAAAGTACTTTCAGCCCGGAGTCTACCGCAACCACTAAAGCAATGAGAAAACCGGTAAGAAGCGGCCCTACAACAGGAATAAAGTTCAAAACTCCTGCGATAAGACCCAAAGAAAACGGGTACTGCGCGTTGAAAACCGCAAGAGTGATATAGGTTGCTCCTCCCACAAACAGAGAACTCACCAGGCGGGACACGAACCACGCAGAAACCTTTTTTTGAGACCTTGCCCAAATATCTAAGGCCAAGGCCTCGTACCTTTTTGAAAAGAACACGCTAATCCCTCTTTCAATGCCTTTTTCTTCAAGCGAGAGAAATATGGCGATGCTGGTTACAAACACGGTCGCGTAAATGCCTCCGAAAATCGCAAAGAGCGCAGAAAAAATGCTTGAGGCAAGTTTCTCTGCTCCTCCCGCAAAGGTGTCTATGAAGGTTTGGATGTCTGAAAACGCCGCAAACCCCAAGCCTTGCAAGGGAGGAGCAAGCGTCTCAAAATACTGAGGGAACAGTTTTGAGAACCTCTGGACTTCCTGAATGAACAATGGAGAGGTTCCATACACGATAAATGCGAGCACGCCGAAGACAAAAAGATACATTCCAACCGTTGCAACCACACGAGGAACTCTTTTCCTCTGCAAAAAATCAATGACAGGGTCAAACAGTAAAGAAAGGATCACCCCAAAAAGCACCCACACAAGAATGTTTCTCGTGAGGAATAAAATATAGAGTACGAGGCCTGAAACCGCGAGCTTTAAAATGGTGCTCCACGAAATGTCTAATACTCTGTTTTCCTGATTCATATTTACAGGCGTAATAGTTTCTCAAACTGCTTTTTCTCTTTTCCGCCTGCGGCGGATCCGCCTCTGGAGGAAAAGGGCCCAACAAGTACAAGATTGAGTCTGTTATTCACAAAAAGCTCTTGGGCAACTCTCTTAATATCACTCGCCCTTACGCTCTTTATCTTATCATATACTTGGGCTGGCGTTAAAACCCGGTGCTCCAGAAGCTCCTGGATACCATAAAAGGATGCTTTCTCATCTGAAGCTTCAAGATTTAGAGCCATTTGCCCTTTGATATGCTCCTTTGCTTTCTTCAGTTCTTTGACAGGAACTGGGAAGCGAACAATCTTTTTGTACTCGTGCAAAATGGTTCTTATCGCCTTCTCTGCGTTGCTCATCGTGACGCCTGCCCTTGTAAGGAGGAATCCTGAATCCGGATCTTCTTCATTCGTCATCCCAACATCATAGGCAAGACCAAGTTTGTCTCGCACCTCAATAAAAAGACGCGAGCTCATCATCCCCCCTAGGATGGTTGCAAGAAGTCCTTGGGTAAATCTAGCAGGATGGAACATGTTGTATGCCCTTACTCCAAGCGCAATTCGCGCTTGGTCTATTCCCCGCCATTCGAGAAGAATCTCTGGTTTTTTTTGGGATTCGTACACAGGTTTTCTGTCTTTGAACATTTCTTGTGAAGTCTTGCTGAAAAGCGAAGCTGCGCGTTTTTGCGTATCTTCCTCATCAATATTCCCTGCAACGCATACCACGGTTCTTGATGCTATGTACTGACGTTTCATGTAAGAAATCATATCTTGCCTCGTGAGGTTCAAAACGGTTTCTTTGGATCCTGCAACATTCCACCCTGCGGGCTGATCTCCGTAGAGCACTTCCCTCCAAAGGATTTCGGCTTTGCGCATGGGGTTGTCGTTGTAGATATTGATCTCTTCTATGACAGCTCCCTTTTCTTTTGCAATTTCTTTTGCCGGGAATATGGAGTTGAAAAAGATATCTGAAACAAAATCAAGGGCGAGCGGCAAATCGTCGTATTCCACCTTGATCCAGTACCCAGTGAGTTCTTCGCTGGTGAACGCATTAAATGTTCCGCCTACCGCATCAATTGGTTCTGCGATTTCCAGGGTGCTCGGCCGCTTTTTGGTGCCTTTGAAAAACATGTGTTCCAAGAAATGCGAGATGCCGTTTTGCTCTTTGGTCTCGTACTTAGATCCTGTTTGCACCAATACCAAAACCGTCGCCGCCCCGGTTTCTTTTTGCGGAACAGTGACAATTCGAAGTCCCGAGGGAAGCGTAATCTTTTTAGGATTGAAGTCTGTCATGGATTGCTGACGCAAGATCTTTTATCTTACTGCGTTCTTGCTTCATGGTATCGCGGTCGCGTAACGTGACTTTCTTGTCCTCTAAGCTCTCGAAGTCAACCGTAACAACCAGAGGAGTGCCGATTTCGTCCTGCCTGCGGTAACGTTTGCCAATGCTTTGGGTTTCGTCGTATTCACAGACAAACTCTTTTGATAATGTTTCAAAAATATCTTTTGCAACTTTGCTTAACTCGGGTTTTTTGGAAAGCGGGAGAACCGCAACTTTCACTGGGGCCAACCACTTAGGAAATTTCATCACGACTCGGGTTGCGCTCTCGCCCTCCTCCTTCGGCTCGCCCTTTCGGGCGGCGGCTGTGGGGGCTTGTTCTTCATGGTAGGCCTCCAGCATCGCCACCAATACCGAGCGATCCACCCCCCATGTAGGTTCAATGACATGAGGAAGGAATTTTTCATTCGTCTCAGTATCGGTATATCTCATGTCTTGTCCGCTTGCTTCCATGTGATTCTTCAAGTCAAAATCTCCCCGATACGCCAAGCCGTACAGTTCTTTTTGCCCAAACGGATATTCGTACTCAATATCTACTGTTCTTTTTGAGTAATGGGCCCTTTCACCGTCTGGAATATCAACATAATGAAGTTTCTTGTCTGAAACACCGAGATGCTTAAGCCACTGCTTCATTTGTCCCAGCCAGTGCTCAAAATACTTCTCCCATTGAGCTTCTGGGATAAAGTATTCTATTTCCATTTGTTCAAACTCCCGGGTGCGGAAAATAAAATTCCCCGGAGTGATTTCGTTGCGGAACGCTTTCCCTTGCTGAGCTATACCAAAAGGAAGTTTGGGGTGATTAGTATCAAGGATATTCTTGAAATTCACAAACATTGCTTGAGCTGTTTCTGGACGGAAATATACTATATTGGAGGCATCTTCAGTTGGGCCCAGAAATGTCTTGAGCATGAGATTGAACTGCTTGGATTCTGATAACTTTAGTTCTCCGCCGCATGGCCCATTCTTGAAAATACCTGGGCATTTTACTCTGCCATCTACTTGGGATTCATCCAAAGCATCGGCTCGAAAACGGTTATGACATTTTTTGCATTCCACAAGCGGATCGGAAAAATTCTTCAGATGCCCGCTCGCTCCCCATACCTCGGGGTTCATCAACAAAGCTGCATCGATGCCTACGATATCGGCACGAGAATGCACAAAACGCTTCCACCACTCCTGCTTGATGTTGTTTTTTAGCTCTACTCCAAGAGGGCCGTAATCCCACGAATTGGCAAGACCGCCGTAGATTTCAGACCCTGGGAAGATAAATCCCCTCCGTTTTGCGAGAGAAACAATTTTCTGCATTAAGTCTTCCATATCGCTCATTGTAGCCATTTTCTTGCCTACTGTACAACGCCTTTGCCTTGAGAAGCAGGGTCGTCGGGAAGCGTTGTATCGAGAGGAACGTCGGAAGACGAGAGAGACTGCAGGGTCCACGTGTCGTCTCCTGTGATACGCGCTTCTCCAAGAATTTGAGGAGTTGTTCCGCGCTGGGAAGAATTCGGGATGAATGCAACCTGGAATGCGATTGAAACAGCAGGACTTGAAATACCGGCGCCAGCTGCGAGATCTCCCGCGCTCCAGACAATTTCTCTTGATTGGGAATCAAAGGTCAAGGAAGCGTTCTCTGGAAACAACTTTCCGGTAAGCTCAACTCCCTGGGGCAAGGTTGCTCTTACTTTTACATTTTTCACTTCGTTTGAACTATTCTCTGTTTTCCAGATAACAGTATAGGTAGTCTTATTGCCAACACCCAGGGGAAGAGGCCCTGAATTTCCAAACACTTCGTCCTGGAAATATGCTGCTTGATGAATGAGAAGATTTGAGCTCACTTTCACCTCAAACTCTGCGCGAGCTTCAGATAGGAGAACCTTGTCGCGCACCATAAGATTCTTGCCCTGAACGCTTTGAAGGGTCACCCAGAATTCTGCCTTTCCTTCTTCCCCTTGGCCCAACAACCTAAGCTTGGCCACGTCCCGCGCCTCCCATACCACGGAATTATCTCCTTTCTGGAATTTACCGTTGTCTGTTCTCACGGTGGAAACGTCAAACGACTTTCCTTCAAGACCAACAATAAGAAACAGATTCTCAAGGTCTTTCTCGCTCACGTTGCGGAAAAAAATTTCGTAATGCAAAGTATCTCCTGGAGACACGCTTTGAGAACCGTTCCCATTAATGAACTGGGAAATCCGAATTTCGGGCTTGGTAATCTCAATCCCTTTCACAACCTCTTTTAAGAGCGTGAACTTTCCGTCTTTCCATGTGCCAATGGTTGCCCTTAGAGTCTTTAATTCCTGAAGTTCGCCTGCCAGTGTCCCCTTGACTGAAATTCTTCCTCCTTGAGTCTTGTTGAGAAGCGGAACGCGCCACTCGTTGTCTCCCAAAGAAGCGGGGATTGCCTCGCTAAACTCAAATCCTTGAGGGTATTCAATTTCAATCTTTAAATCTGACAAAGGATAGTCAGAATTGGAAAAGTAGTTCAGCGCAAAGGTGAATTGTTGGCTAGCCTCAATGCGAGAAGGAACGTCAAGGTCAAAGCTCAAAGGCACCAAGGAAATGATTGTTGTGGAGAAGGTTTCTGCTTCGTATCTCGCGTTAAGGTTTCTTGGCTTGTAAGAAAGCATTGCTTTTGCTTCCTTGATATCTCCCTCTGCCCCAAACAACCGAGCCTTGAACGCGAGGGAATCTTCTTGCCCGGGGTAAATGTCTTCAAGCTGTTTTGTTGCGCGGAGGAGAGCGCCTTGTGAAGGCAAAGAGTTTTCAGGGTATTCAAAAATCACAATGGCATTCTCCAAAGCAACGTCTCCGTTGTTCTTCCATTTCACAATATAGGTTATCTCCTGGCCCATCACGGCTTTGTCTGGAGCCAATAACTCAAGTTTCAAATCCTCTTTTGAGGTGCTGTTCCTCTGCCAAAGCAAAAATCCTCCGGCCACAAAAAGGAGACCTACTCCGAGAATAACAAGCCAAAGGTTTTTCATCCCGTTAGAAACTTCTTTTGTTACTGTTAGTATTCCATCCCCTTAGAAAGTGCCATGTACGTTGATAATTTCTAACGGGATTCATGCTAAACATTATTGTACCTCTTTTATGACAGAAAGATAATGAGATCTGGCAGCTTCGTACAAGGCCTTGCTCGTGCCTTTTTCTATCTGTAAGGTATACAGGACAGAAGTGTTTTTCGCAAGAAAGCTCTGCAGAATCTCGCGAAGCTCAAAGGGATACGAGGCAAGGTTTGGCCTCCATCCTAAGTGTGAGAAAAGATTCCAAAAAAAATAGTAGTAGAGAAGCTTACAAGAGGCCGCGGGAAACTGCAAGTTACCCAAGGTAGAAAAAGATTCCAGAAGAAGAAGCCATGCAGCTTCATCGCGCTCTTCTTTTGAGGTTGTCTCGTCTAAGGTTTCTGCCATTCTGGTTGCCACTCGAAGTTTTTGCAAGTTTTTGCGTATATTGTGATACCGCTCTTTGAAAGAAGAGTCTGTAAGCGTCTTTCTGCTCTTGCCATTGATAAACTCAATTTCAGACCAGCACAACTTCTCTAATCCTCCCCGTAATTTGGAAGTGATTTTGCGTTCAGATATTGCCCAGACCTCAAGCTTGCCAAAGTCCTTGGTGTATATGGTAAAACTACGGTCTGCCTCGCCTCGATCCCTTGTTGCAAGTACAATCCCTTCTGTTCTGTAATGCACTGCCATAAGGTTAGGTTTTAATTACGAGATGCAGAGACAGGTTTTCTATCATAACGTCTTTCTCTTTATTAAATTTCGCGGGGCGTTTTCCTGTGGCTAAAACAAGTGCCCCAATTTTTTGAATTTGGTTTTGATGTTTTCGAATGATTGTTTTCAGCTGCTCATCCCCTTCATAGTACAATGTTGCCTTTTGCCCTGGTTTATATCCGGCTTCCTTGCGTAGACCTTGAATGGTACGCACAATCTCCCGAACCATTCCTTCTTCTTTCAGCTCTGGAGTAATGAGAGTATCTAACTCAACCTCTGTTTTTAAACCTTTATCAAAGATAACTTGTTTTACGTTTACCTCGTCTTTGATTAAATTGAGAAGTTCGTTTCGGATTTCGGACTTCGCCCCATCATTCGATGGGGCGCCCTGTCGAATGACGGGGCGGATTTTCAGTGAGGCTAAGGGTTGCCTCACTTTTATTCCCGATTTTGCCCGTTCTGCAAGGGCTTTGGCAACAATAATGCGAACTTCAGTCATTTGTGTTTCAAGCTTCTCGTCGCGGAGGGACTTGCCCTGAGCGAGGCCGCGTTTAGCGGCTGATGGGAAGGGCCAATCCTGCCAATGCACGCTCTCTTTATGTCCAATCCCTTGAAAAATGTGTTCTGCCAAAAACGGAATAAAGGGTGCTGCCAACTTGCATACTTCAGAAAGCACGAAACCAAGAACGCCGCATGCGTCTTTCGCTCTTTGCCTTGACCTGCGTATATACCAAAGAGAAAGGTCATTCACGACAAAATCTTGAATTGCTCTTCCAGCGCCAGTTATATCGTACGAGTCAAGTTTATCTGTCACATCTTTGGTTGTTCCGTTCAGTCGCGACAATATCCATTTGTCAAGAACATGTTTGGTATTTAGTATTTGGTATTTAGTATTTAGTTTCACTGCATAGGTTTTGTAAAAAACAAAGCAGTTCCATAAAGTGAGTAGGAAATTGCGGGTTGCGGCTTGAATGTCTTTTTCAGAAAAGAGCTTGGGGTCTCCAGGATTGTTTATGGTGTAGAAATACCACCGCACAGCGTCAATCCCATACTTGGTGATTATGTCCCACGGACTCACCGTATTCCCTTTTGACTTTGACATCTTTTCTCCTTTTTCATCAAGCACATGGCCAGTGGAAATAACATTTTTGTAGGACGCCCCAAATCCAAGCAGAGTGGAAACTGCAAGCAGGGTGTAAAACCACCCTCTCGTCTGGTCAATGCCTTCTACAATGTAGTCAGCAGGAAATTCCTTTGGTTTCTTTTCTCCCATCCAGTAGTTTTGGGCAAAGGGCATGGCGCCAGAATCGTACCACACGTCAACAACTTCTTTCACTCTCCGCATGACTCCTGTTTTGCATTGAACGCATGCAAACACAATGTCATCAACGTAGGGTCTATGAAGATCGACCTCGCCCTTTTTATTGTGTGGCAATGCATGAGCTCTTTTTTCCAACTCCTGAACCGAACCTATAACCTCTATGTGATTGCACTTTTTGCACTCCCATACAGGAAGAGGGGTGCCCCAGTAGCGCTCCCGTGAAAATGCCCAGTCTTTCACTTCTTTGAGCCATTCTCCCATTCTCCCTTCTTTCACGTGCGAGGGAACCCAGTTTATGCTCCCGTTGTTGGCAATCAACTCCCGCTTCACCTTTTGCATGTTCACGAACCAGCTGTCTTTTGCGTAGTACAGCAAAGGCGTAGAGCATCTCCAGCAAAACGGATACTCGTGAGAATATTTTTGAACGGCAAGAATGGTATTGTTTTCCTTGAGATACGCAAATATCTTCTCATCTGTTTCTTTGGCTTTTACTGGCAGCCCCGCGAGAAGTCCTGGCACTTCTTTGGTGAACATGCCCGTTTCTCCAACCGTATGGTGCTGAGGCAAACCTGCTTGTACCCCGAGATTGTAGTCATCCTCGCCATACATTACCGCAGTATGCACAACTCCTGTGCCGTTTGTTGTTGTCACAAAATCTGCGGTATAAATTTTATGCGATTTTTCGTTGCGGAGGGATTCTATTGGGAAAAGCTGCTCGTACGATAAACCAACCAGGTCTTTCCCAGAGATAGTGTCTAGTATTTCGTATGTAGCACCTAGTGTTTTTTCTACTAGATCTTTTGCCAAAATGTAGTTTTCGCTCTTTTCTTTGATACTTACTACTTGATACTTAATAGTTTCTCCTACGGCTAAAGCCACGTTGCCTGGCAAAGTCCAAGGTGTTGTGGTCCAAGATAAAATATAGGTTCTATCGTTTGTTACCCAGTTACCAATTTTCTGCCCCGGTTTCATGCGGAACTTTACGTATACAGAATCATTCTCAATAGTCTTGTACCCTTGCGCTAACTCATGGGAAGACAAGGGAGTCCCGCATCGTGTACAATAAGGCACTACCTTGTAACCCTTGTAGAGCAATCCTTTCTGCCACAATACTTTTATAATAAACCAAAGGGTTTCAAGGTATGAGGTTTGGTAGGTAATGTAGGGATGTTCCAGATCAATCCAAAACCCCATGCGCTCTGTGAGATTTTCCCAATCTTGCTTATACTCCCACACAGACTTTTTGCATTCTGTATTGAACTTCTCAATGCCATATTGCTCAATGTCTTTTTTGGATTTTAAGCCAAGCTTTTTTTCAGTTTCAATTTCCACGGCCAAGCCGTGGGTATCCCACCCTGCTTTTCTCTCAACCAAAAAACCCCGCATAGTTTTGTACCTGCAGATGATGTCTTTAAAAGACCTGGAAAGTACGTGGTGAATGCCAGGCTTTCCATTCGCAGTAGGCGGCCCCTCATAAAACACAAAAGGAGGAGATTTCTTTCTCCTCTTAATGGACTTTTCAAACGCTTTTTGCTCTTTCCAGCGCTTTAGTATCTTCTCTTCCAGCTGCGGAAAATTTACATCCATACAATATAAGTTAGCACCTCTTCTTCTTTTTTTCAACGATAAAAAGGGCTACTTTAAAAGTAGCCCTGCATATGAGGAAGACGGTAGACCCCGCGAAAACGGTTTTGATCTCCTATAAACGCGCCAATAGGTTCTTTCACTACGGTGCGTGCTCTAAACGAAGCGTGGAGCACGGTGCCATCCTCTACAACTAATCCAATATGCCCTACTCCATTCCTTGCCCTTTCTGCATCATAAAAGTTGTAGACGCGCCCCTTGGTAAATACCCAATCTCCTTTTTGGGCGGTATGCAAAGATTCTACCGGAATTCCGCAATACAGCTGTTCGCTCAAAAGATCGGGAACTGTAGTACCACACTGCCTATAAATCCACGCAATCAGGGTTTGGCAGTTTACAACATGCGGAGCTTCATCTATCTGAGCAACAAATTTGTATACTGCGCTCCCCACCAGATTTAATGCAAGAGATATGACCCTTTCACTTGTGTTTTTGTCCACGATGCCCTCCTTGCTTTCTTGAAAGAACAAACGAAAAACCTGTCCGAGTAGGGCAGGTTTTAAAATTACAAAAATGTAAAACCTATCCTCTCGTCAGGTTCATACAGCATTCCAAACAAAGCTCGACCAGGTTTTCAATATATTTGTTAGCAACATGGCGGTTTCATCATACTATTATTTTCTATCACATTCTTTCAGGGGCGACAATACCCAAAAGAGATAAACTATTTTTGATAATCTGGGCCGTGGCGGCAGTGAGCAATAGACGGGACTGCTTTGTGGCCTTATCTTCTGCCTGCAAAACCCTATGGGTGTTATAGAAATTGTTGTACGCCTGAGCTACCTCAAACACAAAAGTCGCAACAACATTGGGAGAGAATTTCTCTGCCGCTTCCTTGACCACTTCCGGGAATCGGTATGCCAATCGAAGAATATCGAGCTCTTCTTTTGAAAACTGAAGTTTGGAATTTGGAATTTGGAATTTGGAATTTCCCGCTTTGCGGGCGATGCTTTTGCACCTGGCGTACGTGTACTGAAGGTACGGCCCGGAATTGCCTTTGAGGTTCAGAATTTTCTCCCAGTCAAACACAATATCGCCTGCAGGATGCTGGGAAAGGTCGTTGTATTTGACCCCTCCGATTCCCACCGATCTAGCAACCTCTGTTTTTTCTTTGTCTGACAGTCCTCTCGTGGTCTCAGATTCTTCAATGATTGTTCTTGCTCTCTCGATTGCCTCGCTCAACACCTCTTCTAGATGAATCGTCTGGCCCTTTCTTGTTGAAAACTTTCCTTCTTTGCTTCTGTATAGACCATGGGCTATATGCACAAGCTTTTCGTTATCTACAATTTCTGCCAGCCTTGCTGCAAGAAACACCTGTTTGAAATGTAAGGTTTGCTCCACCCCTGTTTCAATGACAATTGTGCTTGGTTTCCAGCGCTTCATCCGGTACTTCATATTTGCCAAATCGCGCGTGAAATAGGTAGTTACGCCATCTGTTTTCAGAAGCATTGCGGGAGGCAATTCGTCGTTTGGGAACGGAACAATCAAGGCTCCTTCACTTTCCCTCGCAAGTTTCTTCTCTTTGAATTCTTTCACAATTTGTCCCATCTTGTCCTCTCCGCCCCGACTGGGCGAGATCTCGCCTTTGGCGGAAAAAAAACTCTCGCCGATCGTATAGTCGATCTTCACGTTGAGCAGATCATAGATCCTCTCAAATTCCCGCAAGCTAATTTTTCTTGTTGCCTCCCAAATCGCGCGTGCTTCTGCATTATTCTGTTCAAGTTTTTTGAACCACGCTCGTGCCCCTTCTTCCATTGCGGGATTTAAGGCAAGCTCGGTATGGAAATCTACATACAGTTTTTCGAGATTTTCTATTGTTAGGCCGTTTAGAATTTTCTTTTGCTCTTTTGCCGTTTTCCCTTTGAGTTTCTTTCCATACAGCTGATAGAGAATTTTCCCGTGAGGAGTTCCCCAATCACCAGGATAGTTTATCCCAATGCATTTGTATCCAAGAAATGTATAGAGGTTGTATATTGCTTGACCAATAATAGTAGAACGCAAATGCCCAATACCAAACGATTTTGCAATGTTTGGGCTTGAATATTCAATGATGATTTTCTCTTTTGACTTGCCAGACCCATATTTTTCTTTCTGTTCCACCATTTGGCGTAGTTCTCCAAGAAAAAACTCTTTTTTGAAGAAAAAATTAATGAACCCAGGGCCAGCCACCTCTACCTTCTCAATACTGGTATCTAGTATTTTGTATTTAGTATTTAGTATGTGACTACGTATCTCCTCGGCGACTTCGCGGGGGGGTTTGCCGAGCTGTTTTGCCAAAATCAAAGCAACATTTGTTGAATAATCGCCGTGGTCTGAGTTTTCCGGATGCTCCAAAAAAATCTCTTCTTTTGAAAGCTTAAACTCTTTGCCAATAGCATTGAAGATGATCTGCTGGAGCTCCTCGCGAATCATACACTTTTAGTGTATCGTATTGTGAAGTAAAATGGAATTGATGAATCCCGTTAGAGATTAGATGAAACAGCTTGCCGAAAACAGAAAAGCATATTTTAACTATGAAATCCTGGGAAAATTCCAGGCGGGGTTGGTATTAACTGGGCCTGAAGTAAAGTCAGTGAGGCTCGGGAGAATGCAAATAGCTGGCTCCTTTTGCCGCTTTCAAGGAGAAGAGCTTTTCTTGTCAGGAGTTACCATACCTCCCTACCAACCTAAAAACACGAAGCCCAACTACGACCCTGCAAGACCAAGAAAACTTCTGCTCCAGAAAAAAGAGCTCAACTACCTGTTTGGAAAGGTGAAAGAACGGGGGTTGACGTTATTGCCCTTGAAGGTGTATACTACTAACGCAGGAAAGATTAAGATTGAGATAGCTCTTGCCAAGGGAAGGAAGAAATGGGATAAGAGAGAAGCGATCAGGAAAAGAGAGATTGCAAGAGAAATTAGGCAATCCTTATAACGCGGGGGTGTACGATTTGACAAGAAGCATGAGGAACTTTTTGCAGGCCAAGTTTCCTGGAGTCTTGCATGCCCACCATAGCTTTAGCGAAGGTGGGCGAAAATCCAGGGGCATACTAACTGCCAACATATTTGTCCCGCAACGCGGGACTCTCGCTTACGCGTAATACGCGATAAGCCATCTGGATCATTGATTCTCGATATATGATCCGGGTGTCATTCATCGAGAAAACAAAGTAGCAAAGGGAAGGGGGTTTTGCCCAATTTCCACCTCTTCTCAACAACGAATTGGGATACGCCTGGAGAAGAGAGTTCTAAATCTTTTTGGACACGGGTTCAACCCCGTCACCTCCACTGCTTCGCTCCTCGCTTCCGCTCGGAGCTTCGTAGTGTAAACACACATTTTTGCAAAAGAGAATTTTTGTAAACAACCAAATACGGGCAAAAGAGGTTAGGCTCATTGACGAAAAAGGAGCCCAGGTTGGCGTAGTTTCTCTTGAAGCTGCGCTTTCTCTTGCAAAAGAGCGGGGGTATGACTTAATTCAGGTTACCGAAAAAGTACAGCCCCCTGTATGCAAGCTCGCAGACTACGGAAAATACCTGTACCAACAAGACAAAAAAGAGAGGCAATACAAAAAACAGCAAGGCGGAGGGTTAAAAGAAGTGCGCTTAACCTTTAACATCTCCCCCCACGACATGGAAACAAGAGCAAACCAGGCACAGAAGTTTCTCCTTAAGGGAGACAGGGTGCGAGTTGCTCTGAGGTTAAGAGGAAGAGAGAAATACTTGAAAAACTTTGCGAGAGGCAAGGCAGAAAAGTTTGTTGACATGCTCAACCAAAAAATACCAGTAAAAATTGAGCGCGGCTTGCAAGAAGAACCAAGGGGCCTTGCAATGCTTCTCACTAAAAAATGAAAACGAGAAAATCAATAACCAAGCGGTTCAAGCTTACCAAGCGCGGCAAGCTGTTGCGTCGAGTTGCAGGGCACGATCACGCCTTGGCAAAAAAGAGCTCAAAAAGTAAACGCCGCATGCGCCGTTGGATTGAGGTTTCTCCCTACGAGGCAAAAGTCATAAGAAAGATGTCTACGTACTAACATGGCAAGGGTAAAACGAGGAGTCGCTTCCCATAGAAGGAGAAAGCTTACTCTCAGACAAACAAAAGGATACAGATGGGGCGGAAAAGCAAAATATCGCCTTGCAAAAGAACGGCTTCTAAAGGCCTGGCAGTATTCATTTCGCGACAGAAAAGCAAAGAAGCGCGCTTATCGTCGGTTATGGCAGGTTCAGATATCCTCAACCCTCAAAGAAAAAGGGTTGTCGTGGAGCGTTTTCTCTCACCTTCTCAAGGCGCACAACGTGCAGCTTGATCGGAAAATTCTTTCCAATCTTGTTCAAAAAGAACCTGACGTCTTTGCCAAAATTATTGAGGCAGTGAGAAAATAAGATTGTTGGCTTTTTTGAGGAGTTTTTTTGCATTCGGAAACTTCAGCTTCAAAAGCGCTTTGTCAAAGGGAAGCCAAATGTACGCCAAATGTTCCTGGGAGATCTTCACGTCTTTGAGGCGTGTTTCTCCAAGAAAAAATACCACGGTTTTGAAAATCTTCTGGCCCTGTGCCTGGAACATGTAAGAAATGGTCTCCTTGAACCCATTAAGAAGCATAAGGTCTTTGACCCCGGTTTCTTCTTGAACCTCTCGTTTCACGGTTTCAATTTCAGTTTCTCCTTTTTCAATGTGCCCTTTGGGGAAATCCCAGTACTCTCTTTTGACCCTTGAGCCAGATGGGTAGTGCAACAAAAGATAGAAGGGTTGGCCCCCTTCTTTTCTGAATACGACTGCTCCTGCTGATATTTCTTTAGGCATGGTTCCTCTTATCTTTTAGCATCTGAAGAAATTTATCAAGAGGGAGGGTATTTACCACGTCTGCCTTTTGAGCCCATCCTCTCCTGGCTTGCGCAATGCCAAAGTTCAAAAATCTGAGGTGTTCTGTGCTATGAGCATCAGAGTTAATGACCATTTTTACTCCTGCTTCCACTGCTTTTTTAATATGAATATCTTTAAGGTCGAGCCGCCTGGGTTGAGCGTTAACTTCAAGCACCGTGCCTGTCTGCTTTGCTTCTTGAATAATAGCATCAATATCAATGTCGTAGGAATCTCTCTTGGGCATTGATCTCCCGGTAGGATGAAAGAGGATGTCCACATGGGGGTTTCTCATTGCCCGCATAATCCTTTCTGTCATATCATTCTTTGACATTTTGAAGTTAGAATGCACCGCTGCTCCTACCACGTCAAGCTTTGCGAGTGCTTCATCCTCAATGTCCAGGGTTCCGTCTTTTCTAATATTCACTTCTGCTCCTTTCAAGATTCGAAATTTTGCCCGATCATCCGATCGGGCAACCCAGTCGGATGACTGGGTTGAATTTATCCTGTCTATCTCTTTCATCTGACGCAAGAGCTTTTTCTCATCAGATCCGCCTGTCATTGCAAGGTCTTTGGTATGATCGGTAATCGCAATATAGCTCAACCCTTGCTTTTTTGCTTCCCGTGCCATTTCCTCAATGGAGTTGTTCCCATCAGTCCAGTTGGTTTGAATCTGAAGGTCTCCTTGCAAGGAACCATACGGGATAAGGGCTGGAAGACCTTGAGCGAGCGGAGCGAGCCGAAGGGCTGCTTCGATTTCTCCGGTATCTTCTCGCAGCTCAGGCTCAATGTACTGCATGCCAAGAACCTTGTATATTTCTTCTTCTGTTTCGCATGCAACTCTCTTCTCCCCTTTGAATAATCCGTACTCTGAAAGCTTGTAGCCCTTTTGCAAGGCCAAGGTACGCAGTTTCACGTTGTGCTCTTTGGAGCCGGTAAAATACTGGAGACCTGCGCCAAAAACTTCTTCTGGGAGGACCCGAACGTCAATATTAAAACCGCGTAAAGTATGCACAGAAACTTTGGTAGGACCTCGGCCCCACAGCTTATCGTATTTCACGTACGACAGAAAAAACTCAATGACTTTTTCTGGCGTTTTTGTGGTAACTAACATGTCGACGTCTCCAACCGTTTCTTTCATACGTCGTATGGAGCCAGCTGCTACTGCCTGTTTCACAAGTTTAGAATGTTGGAATGTTAGAATGAGCTCCTCAACGTAAGGATAGATAGCGCCGAGCAGCCATCTTCCTTGCGATCGTTTTACAAACTCAATTGCTTGGAGAATGTTCTGCTCGCTCTTTTCTCCAAAATGCGGGAGTTTTCGTATCTGTCCGCCCTTAGCAGCTTGCTCAAGACCTTTGAGGTCTCGTACTTTGAGCTTCTCATAAAGCTCCTTGATGCTCTTGGGGCCCAGCCCTTCCACCAAACTTAGCTCGTCAAGGTCTATGGGATATTTTTTACGATACGCCTCATAATCTTGCACTTTTCCGGTTTTAAGATGCTCCTCAATGCGCTCTGCGATTCCTTTTCCTACTCCTGGAATTTTTTCCAGCCCCTTGAGCCCTTCTGTTTTGTACAGCTCTTCAACATCCTGCGAGAGCGATTCCACTGCCGTGGCCGCCCTTTCATACGCCTGCGGCTTAAACGGAACATCGTCCATGTGAAGGTACAAAGCCATGTGAGCAAGTATGTTTGCGACCTCTGGGTTTTTCATATTCTTCTAGTATACCTTCCACTGGAAGTTTTGCCACTGGCGGTGTATACTAAGATATTATCCCGTATGAAAAATCTCATTAGCTTTTTCCTGAAGGCAGGTGAAGTGAAACGCCTTAAACAGCGTGGGTTAGTTTTGCGTGGCATTAAAGACCCTGCTACCGTTGGCGGCCACAGTTTTAGAGAGGCTCTCATGGCTTGGGTGCTTGGAAAAATTGGCGGAGTTGGACTTGACGAAAATCGACTCATAAAGCTCACCCTTTCCCACGATTTGGTTGCAGGATATGCAGGAGATATTACTCCCTACGAACCACTTATCTGGGAACACAACGAGAAAAATCTAAAAAAAATATTTGTGAAATGGATCCGCCTTTCTCAACAAGAAAAAGAGCATTTCTATAGAATCCAGCGTGAACGTGAACAGAAAGCTCTCCAGGAACTCGGTAGCCTTCTCCCAAACCCTCTTAGGGCGGAGATAAAAGCACTTTGGAAAGAATATAAAGAGGGAACGTCAAGAGAGGGAAGGTTTATTCAACAATTAGACATGCTTGAAAACTTTCTTCAATCTATTGAATACTGGCGGGTGGATAAAAAGTTTCCTATCGAGTCTTGGTGGCAACAAATGAAAGAGTTAATAAACGATCCATTGCTAGTTTCTCTTTTGAGCCAGATTGATAACGTGCTCTATAAAAGTATGCTATCTGCACAAAAGAAAACTCCTGGAAAATAAAAATGGGCGGCGAGTACGTGTGCAGAATGCATACGTACTCACCACCCTTAGTTGGCCGCTTCCTGCGGCTCAACATTCAGAAGGTCCTCCGGCCCGAATGCCAGGGGCAAGAGAATGCCTATCGTGGTAGGCAGCACCCTCTGTAGATCGGTAGTTGCCAGGTACACCCTAAACCCTTCCCCCACGCCGGATCTCCAGCCATATTCACTTATGACCTGGCGGCATTCTCCGCAGGGCGCAGTAACCCCGGGCGTGGGATGACCCTCTTTGCCACGTGCAACGATTGCAATCGCTACGCATTGGTCCCCTACTCCAAGATTATGAGCCGTCGAAAGCGCGGTGCGTTCCGCGCAGATACTCGACCCATATGCTGCGTTTTCTATATTGGTTCCAACGACGATTTGGCCATCGCTGGTGAGAACAGCAGCTGCTACCGAGAAACCAGAATTGGGATTGTACGGGCTGTCAAGCTTCTGCTGTGCCTCTCGAAGCAATCTTTGGATTTGGGGATCGACTTCGGGAAACTCGGTATACCGGAACCCCCGTGCGTTGCCGTTGTTCCTAGGGCTAGCCATCTGTCCTCACCTCCTTTTTAAGAACTCTGAATATCTACTTCCTATCAGACCCGTAGGAAATTGTCAAGATCCTATACGGGACTTTCACCGAGGAGTGAACAACTATTGTTTCTCCAATTCGGTGCCCAAGGAGTGCCTTGCCAACAGGTGACTCGTCGCTAATCTTCCCCGCAGAGGGGTTACATTCAAGGGAGCCGACGATCGTAAATTCATCTTTTTCGCCGTCAACCTCACACCACACTGTTGCTCCTAAACATATCTCTTTGCGCCTTTCTTTAGGAGGCAGGATGATTAATTCTACGTTCTTCAGGATGTTTTCGTACTCGGCGAGCTTGGTTTCCAAAAGGGTCATGTCTTCCTGGAACGCAAGGTATTCGGGGTTTACGTCTTCTGAATGCCAAATAGAAGGCACGTCGCCTTTTGTTTTGAGCCGCTTGAATTCCACGAGTTTGTCGTGTTCTTTTTGGATGCGCTCAAGCCCTTGTTTTGTTAAGTGGAATGTTTGTTCTGCCATGGGAATAATGAAATCTGGCCTTTTGGGAGGCCAGATTTGTTGACTGAAGAATTTTTCTAGTCAGCAAATCTAGCCTTTCTTAATAATGGTTTTAGTAAGTGTAATCAAGGATTTATTTATATCAGAGACCATAGACATCTGTCAATAGGGGTTAAGTTTCTAAAGTATATTTCCCAAAAGACTTAATAATCTAAAGCCATATACATTCTACTACGCCAAGAACCCTTGTCAAGAGCTATCAAAGGGTCAAGAGAGTTTGGGCGAAATTGTCTTGGGCAATATGGGAAGCTCTCCAATAAACACCTCTATATTCTTCACCCCGGGCATTGCGCGCACTTCGTTTTCCACAAAGCTTTCTATATTTTCAATGTTATGCGCAAGAATTCCAATCCCAAGACTGTATCTTCCAGAACGCTTTGCGAGATGGTATACTTCCTGCTTCTTTTGAAATTTCTCAAGGAGTTTCTCTACGGTTTTGCTGTCTGCCTCAAGTTGAATAGCTGCAGACATGGTATAAAACCTATCTATGTTAAGCACGCCATGAATCGTCAAAATCCCTTCCCCTAAAAGATTGTCTATCCTGTTTTTTACTGCAACCTGGCTAAGATTGATTTTTTTGCCTATTTCAGCAAATGAAATTCGCCCATTCTCGCCAAGGTATGAGATAATCTTGAGATCAAGAGCGTCAATCTCTTGCGGGTGCCAAATGGCCTCCGAGCTGTACTTCCATACCGAAAAATCTGCAAGCCCTACACGGTCAATATAGGTAGCGAACTTTACGTCTTTAATATGGAGCCGTTCCTTGCGTACTCTCATAACCTCCATGGCTCGTTTGTACCCTTTGCCTGTAATAATATCGTTGTCTACGATAAGAACCTTGCGGCCTTCCACTTTTTTCTCATCCAACCCTTTCCCATCATCTGCCATGGTAGCAAGCGTCAAGTTTTTCTTCTTTTTGCTCAACCACTCATATAACGCAACGCCGTAAAACGTTC
This sequence comes from Parcubacteria group bacterium Greene0416_39, assembly GCA_007375675.1. Lineage (GTDB taxonomy): Bacteria > Patescibacteriota > Minisyncoccia > Minisyncoccales > UBA10102 > VMEU01. The sequence continues at coordinate 24,918 of VMEU01000005.1, forward strand.
CGTCTGGCTGAAGGTATACAATGCAAGCATTCTCCTTGCCAAAATACTTTTCTACCCCTTTCCCCACTGCGTGAATAAACTTTTGGATAGGCTCCAGTTCTAAGAGATTTTTCATGAATGTTTTTGAGCCATGTAATACCGGATAATATCGTCTCGAAGTTGCGGAGTGCAAGCCGCAATAAAGAAATCCACCTTTTCATACTGTTTGCCCGGCATAAACTCGTACTCCTTCCAGTTTCCTCTCTTGTCAACTTCTCCAATGTCACATCCAACAGATTTTGCGATTGCAAAGCTTGGATCTATTTCCGACCTCGGCTCGTCAAACATCACATACGCATCCACCCTGCCATCTGCAAGGTACCCGTAGATGTGACTCCCCCCAAAGGGATAGAGCAATGCCTTGGAATCCATCGCTTTGATGAAATTCAAAAAGGTATTGAGAAATTTTACCGAATACTGAGAACTCATCAAATAGGTTGCCAGCGAGATGGGCCCCTTTGCGACTTTGTGCGAATGGGGAGAAATGGCGCGTTGAGCGCCAGTAGCCATGTCCAACAGGAATGTCTTCTCGCCGTCAAAAATCCATGCCTTTCCGTCTAAAATGTCTCCTATGCCCGCGCATATCGGCTTTCGTTTTTTGTCATAGAACGTTAGAGCGGTATACCACGTATGTCGAAATCCTGTAAAAAAGAGAATAGTGTTGTCAAAAGGATCTATGGAAATATAGAGGTCCGCCTCCCCCCTTCCTATCTTGACACTGCCATTTTTAGACTCAGAGAAAATCTCTGCCTGCACTCTGTTTTTAAAGAGAAGCTTCTGAATAATCTCCTCTCCTACCCGATCAACCCGAATCTCGAGGTCTTCGGGACGCCCAGGGATCTTACCTAAAATCTCCTTCCCTTCGCCTGCCTTTGACATTGCGCGCACCGCCTTCACGGTCTGCGTGAGGTATTCAAGGAGGATACGGTTTAATTTTTTAGTTTCCATAAAGGATTTTAGTGTACTCTTTATCTGTATGGTGTCAACGTTCAAGCGCCTTTGAATACGCCAGAATAAACCGTTCTGTGTCCTGCACCGTTCCTACGCTTACCCTCAAGGCTCCAAGGACGTCTCGCCTTGGTCTTACGAGAATGCCCTCGTCTCTCAGGATACGAAGTACTCGCTCGGGATCAGCTGGCTTTACAAGGAGAAAATTTGCTTGACTCGGATAGAATAGAATATTGTGCTTTTTAAAAAACTCCTCGAGCATTGGCTTTGCGTATTTCATTACTTCTTGAATATATGCTCTCGAATATTCAGCATTAGAAATCGCAGCTCGTATTGCAGTTGCAGCAAACATGTTTACATCATAAGGACCTCGAATTTTCATGAATTCTCTAATGTTCTGCTCTTGACTTATGAGATATCCTGCTCTTGCCGAAGCCACGCCAAACTGTTTTGAAAGGGTTCTCGTAATACAAAGGTTATTAAAATCTTTTATAAAATCTAGGGCTGTGATGCCGGAAAACTCAAAATACGCTTCATCGTGAAGCACTACAACGTCTTTCTCCTTAGCTTTTTCCAAGATACGCCGCACATGTTCCATTGGAATATCGCCACCCGTAGGATTGTTTGGGTTGCAAAGAACAAGAAGTTTTGGCGATGAATCAAGAAGCTCTAGAACCTCATCGGTTGGAAAGGATAGATCTGGCTCTTGATACCTTGGCTTTATGATTTCTGCTCCCTGCACAAGGGCAGACTGGTACTCCATGGCAAAACTTGGGCTCGGGATTACAACCTTGTCTCCTTTTTCAACAAATGCCCTCATCACAACATCAATCCCTTGATCGGAACCATTGGTGACCAAAACCTCTGCTGGCGCGCAGCCCGCATACTCTGCAACCACCTCATTGAGGTTGCCATATTCTGGATATACCTGCACCCTTCCAGAATCAACAAACTCGTGAAGCGCCTGCTTTACCTTGAGAGAGGTTTCTATTGTCATTTCGTTAAAATCCAGCAGAAGATACCCCTTGGAAGCTCTCCCTTCTAATGGAGGATTATATGACTCCATCTCTTTGATATTGTCGCGAATCTTTACCATATGTACCCTGAGTTTACCGAAGGGCTAGAGTTTCCCTTTTGTGCTTGGTAGTTCTTTTAAAAGACGCTTATCTTGGCTGCAAGCCATTTTCATTGCTTTCCCAAATGCCTTAAATAGAGATTCTGTTTTATGATGCTCGTTGCCAGGATACAGGGCGCGTACATGAAGGGTCGCCTTGAGGGAACGGGAGAATCCTTCGAAAAAGTGCTTCACGAGGTCTGACTCCAAATCGCCGATGCGCTCTTTCTTGAACTCTACGTCGAAATTGACAAACTGGCGCCCCGAAATGTCTACTGCCACCACAGAAAGGCACTCGTCCATGGGGAACACAAAATATCCTGCGCGGTTGATCCCTTTTTTATCTCCCAATGCTTTTTCAAATGCTTCTCCTAGGGCGATACCTGTGTCTTCTACGGTGTGGTGCTGATCAACTTCAATGTCTCCTTTCACGCGAAGCCTGAGATCAAACCCTCCATGCCGTGTAAAATTATCTAAGAGATGGCTGAAAAAAGGAATCGGGGTTTTGATATCCCCATGTCCCGATCCCTCAAGGGTTAAATCAATGGCAATATCGGTTTCCCTTGTTTTTCTCCGATGAGAAGCTTTTCGAACCTTCATACAAACGCATTATATCTCTTAGAAAGAGAAACGCAAGTATTGACAACTTATTTAAAAAATGTTAAGAAGCAAAAAGTACGGAGTCTTGTATGGGGGAGGTTATCTACAATGCAGGTAAAGACACTCGCAGGGAAGCTTCTGTCGCGTCGCCATCAAACAGCGCGTCCGGCATTGATCGTTCTTGACCTGGACCAATGTGTGGTTTGGACGGGCTATGACGCTCCGTTCGCATACTACCAAGCTCTGCCCAGGCTCAGCCGCCTTGTAATGCGTTCAAGAAAGGGCGAGCTACCTCCTATTTGCATCAATACGGGAAGGGATCGGAACTATGTGGAAGCAGTCACGTTCTTAACAGGAATTTCCGACTGGTGCGTGATTGAGGGAGGGGCTAGACTCTTCCACCCAGTAACCAAGGAAATGCAGAATAACCCCGAGATCACTCTTGAGGCGTTCAAGGCCCTCATTAAACTCCAACAGGAATGGGTGCCAAAAATCTGCGAGCGGTTCCCAGAACTTGTTCCTTATCCAGGGAAAACAGCCTACGTCACATTGGAAGTCCATCCGCATACAGCGAGAATGTCCCTGGAGGAGTACTACCAAGCAATCAAGGAAGACTTGCAACGTATGGAGCAAGGGGGGTTAATCAGCATCCAACGTTCGCAAATCGCTATTGACATAGGAGCTACTGGGAAAGAAGGCCCCATCAACAAAGGGTCTGGAATGAGGCTTCTTGCGCAAAAGACGGGAGTGCATCCAAGAGAGATGCTCGCCCTCGGAGATTCTATGTCAGACTATCCTATGATCCAGCAAGCAGGGTTTGTTGCGTGCCCCAGCAACGCAACCGCCGAGTTTAAACGGATGACCCTGGAACAGGGTGGTTTCGTCTCCGCCCGTCCGTATGTGGAAGGGGTCGTAGACGCGATAAGGCACTTCTGCCGGGGCTAGGACTTAATCCTGCCGGTCCGTATGTGGAAGAGGTCATAGACACGATAAAGCACTTCTGCCGGGGCTAGGACTTTAAATCCTGGCCCCGCCTTTTTTTATTTCAGAAGACAGCCTCAAAGCCCCTTGGGTGCCTCGTTGGATATATCTACGGAAGTACGCGCGTTCTTTCTTTGGTACGCTAGAATACCGCAACACTCCCCACCAGATTCCCACCAGCAAGGCAGTAATCACCGCCCAATAAATTTGGCTGCGGTCGAGTTTCTTTTTGTATACTTTGTCTGCGACAGAAAGAAAACGTTCGAACGTTTTTCGCTGTATTCGCGGCGGATTAAAAAAACTGTCTCTGAAAACATACCCTAAATCGTAGAAGATTCCTCCTTTTTTGTTAAAACCAGCGTATTCAAAATCCAAAAGGTATATACGATTGTTTTTGTCAACGATAAGGTTTTGCAACAGGAAATCGTTATGCGTAGAAACCCCCTTGCTGGTCGACTTAAGCTCTTTCTCTGCCTTTTTCTCAATGTTTCTCAGCTCTTGTATTGCACCACTATTCAAAAGCTTGCCGAGCTGATGCTTACTTGCTTCTCCACGGTACTTTGCAATCTCATCACGGAACACATTGTACGTGTTTACAAACTTTACCCTGCTGGTATGGAAGGTATAAAAAAGCTTCGCTAACTTCTGTTGGTACTTTTTCTGCCTGAACTGTCGCATAGTAAGCTCTTCGCCTGGAATGTATTCTGTCACCATGGTTCCGTCTGGAAGATCGTACTGTGTTTTATTTTTTGTGTTTAAAATATTCTTCTTTGAAAGAACATAGATAAAATACTTTGGCAGAATACGCTGAACCTTTTTATTGCGGGAAAGTGCGAGGATATTCTTTCCTTCTGTTTTCCTGTCCAATACGCTTTCCCACGGGAGACGTACAAAAAACTTCTTTGCCTGAAAACTCACCACATAGTTTCTATTGGTCTGCCCGCCTGCTCTTTTCGCGCGAAAAGGCTCAGAAAAGAGTTTTTTGAGGTAGAGGAGATCTTTCTTCATGTTCTCCAAAAATCTTGATCTTTCCGTACTCGCCATCATACCCGGGTTCAATGTTCACCTTGCCCTCACGAACCCTCTTGATGCCCTCTGCAATTTCAGGAATGGTTGCGCCTTGCAGATCCTGTTGTGTCGCATCCAGAAGCACCGCAAACTCGTTGCCGAAATGCGACACCAGCTTTTCATACTCTTCCTTCCCCTGTTTGGTGCCCACTCCCTGGTGCAGAGCGTCTGCAATGATTTCTTGCAGAGGAATAAGACTCTTAAAAGGGATTGCGCCTGCGGGTTTACCCTCCGAAGCCTTGGCGAAGGAGGGCCTGTCTGCTAGCTCTTCCACACGGTTGAGAACCCCGATAACCAAGGGCTTCTTGCACTTGGGGCATATATTGTTATGCTTTTTCGATTCCACGGGAGACATACTTATGTTGCATACTCTATGCCCGTCGTAGTGATACTTCCCTTCTTCTGGGAAAAACTCAACGGTGTATAAAAACTTGCTGGGATCCTTTGTTTTTATTGCCTGCATCAACGCAGAATAGCTCACCTCTGTATCGAATACATTCGCCTCTCTCCCGATCTTTTCTAAGCTGTGGCTGTCCGAGTTTGAGATGAGCGCAATATTGTCTAGTGCAGAAAGCCTCCAGTTCATGGCGGGATCCGAAGAAAGTCCCGTCTCAATGGCATAGATATACTTTGTGTATTCGTCAAAACATTCTTCCAAAGCATTAAATCCGGACTTTGACCCAAACACAGAGAACCAAGGTGTCCAACAATTATGTACAGTGGCAAATTCAGTTACATACGAATTATCCTCCTCTACCTCTAAATTGTACACATTGCCCTCATAATTCTCTATCTCGATATCACGGATTGGCAAATAGACATAGTTCTTGTCAATCCAACCATGCCGTATTTTTGTTTTATAGTTATATTTCTGGAACTCCGGCATATTGAGTAAGCCATATGTATCTTCAAAAAACGCTAAACGATTTACAGCAAAAAGATCGTGCTGTGCGTTAATCTTACGACCTTCGATAAAACTATTACCTAGTTCTTGACGCCTCTTTGCTGTATCAATATAAACCGACGGAATAATGCCTAACCGTAAGAAAAGAATCTTCATCTGATTCATAAGAATCCTTGAAGAGGTATACCCAGCATCTCCTCTCCACCATCCAAGCAATATCTCTATCTGTTTTTCTTGTGGGAGCTCAAGTATCCATTGAGGCAACGCCTTTGTGAACGCGCGATGTTCTCTGCTGTTTTGCTCGTAGCAAAAAGAAGAAAAGAAATCTTTTATTATCTTTGAATAGTAGATTAGTTCAATACCTCCGTCTTTACTCCGTTCTTTACTTGGCGTGAGAGAAAATACGCTACGCATTAAATTGCGTACATCAGAAAGATATGTTTCTTCATGTTGTGCAAATGTAAATGAAATAAGATCTTTACCCTCACTTCCTTCGGCTAGATAATACCCAATAAGACGGCAAAAAGAGCTAGAAACCGGAATCATTGAAGAAAATGATTTCGATCTTGTACCTTTCATTGTTACTACGGTACCAGAAAGTGCTCCTGAACTTTGTGATAGAGAAAGCCCTGCGCCTTGCCCATTGCCTAATATATCATTTATCGATAAGACTTCTTTCTGAAGGTATGGTAGCGTAAGAAAATTTTGCAAAACGATGTGCCCGATGTCTTTTGTTTGCATAAATCGCGGGTAGAGAAGCACGTCTCCCTTTTCAAGGTTTTCGGCAAGAACCCATGTGGGAGTAAAATTCTCTTTCGTGGCCTTATGCTTATTACAACAATGACTGCTTCCTAAACAGTTAGGATGGCAAAACCCATGTTGCCACCGACAATGCTTCTGGGTCTTCAGAGCATAGAATGGGTGTTCAGAGGTCGTGCTCAATCCTTCTCTAAAATAGTAAGGTTTAATGTGATAAAGTTTTCCTTTATACGGACGAGTAAATACTTCGGTAACCTTCTGCCATCTATTCTTGTGGGTATATACATAATCCCCTTGCTTAATATCTTTTATCGGTTTGAGATTGCCTTGAGTATGAACAATACTCTCTGGAGGCAGACAATGTGCGGGGATTACCATGCAGTCGGGAGACGCATCCAAAGCGATCTTCACTACCTCTTTTGCGTCAATGCCAATAATGGGCCTGCCGTCTGCTTTGAGATTGCCAACCCAGGAAAGTTTTGTGTTTATCTTTTCCACTGCCTCAAATGACGGGGCAAACAAAATGAGATGCACTTTCCTCACCTTTCCTCCCTTGGAATAAATGCAGCTTATTTCGCTCGTCAAAAGAAACCGAGTTGGAGTTTCCTTGCCCGCCGAAGCGGGTTTCAATTGATACAATCCTTGTTCTGCGGGCTCCAGCTGCTCTTTCAATTCTTGAAACCAAAGCGGGTGAGTAAAGTCACCCGTGCCCATTACTTTGATGCCTTTTATTTGGGCCCACTTGTCGAGATTCTCCAGGTTCATATCCTTGGAGGTTGCCCTCGCAAACCTGGAGTGAATGTGAAAATCGCCGACAAACTTCATACAATAAATAAAAAATTAAAATCCAATTTGAAAAATCACAGAAGTATTTTTTGGGTTGTTTTTCTAGGATAGTTGGTGATTTTTCCAAGCCAGTCTCGGTTATACCATTCCCACACCTCTTTTGCAGAAAGGAACGCTTGAAGGTCGTGTTCGTGATTCTCAAGTTCCTTAAACTCCACCTGGCCCTGCTGTGGGCCCCACACGTGGTTGCACAAAGGGTTTCCCTCAAGAACCCTGCCCGATTCATCGCGCTCTCGCTGTTTTGCAAAACACCCTTGGCATTTTGCGTACTGGTCAATTCTCAAGATCCACCGCGTCTTGCAGAGTTTTGTTCTCTGGGCGCTTTTGTTGTACGCGTTAACGTAGGCTGCAGTCTGCAAGGCATACTCTTCTCTCATGCCACTGCTCGTTTTTAGGTCAACAAGCCCAAACACGCCATGAACCATTCCCGCCACGTCTATGGTCCCGGCATACATATGCTCCTCATCAACAACAAGTCTTTCAACGTCTTCTTTAGGATTCAACACTTCAAACGCCACTGCCCTCTGCCACTCCAAAAAGGCGTTCAGGGAAGGAAGAATGCGCGGTTCTTGCATATTACTCTCTCCCTGAAGAAGTTTTGCAACAGCTTTGTGAACGAGCGTGCCCCAGTCAGTCCCCGATTTCCCCCAGAACACATTGTTCTTGGAAACGAATGAGGTAATAGCCGTGACTCTAGGCATCCAAAGGCCTGCAACCTCGTGTCCGTATTTCTGTTTAAAAAAGTCAACCGTCATACAGTAATCACGCGGGTTTCTTCATGAGAATCTTAAACACGCCTTCTAGGAAATCTCCTCCTGCATACCCTATGATGAGCGCCATGGCTGGGGTGATAGTGTCTGTCCCAAACACAAAGATCCCTGACTCTTTGATTGCAAAAGCCGCGGTTACGCCAACAATGCCCGAGAGAACCATAGTGGAAAGAAACGAAGGCAACTTAAACTTCACCTCCTTGTATGAGTAGTAGTGCTTTAAAAATCCTACCAAGCCCCTAATCACTCCTCCTCCAAACCCTGCAATGAGAACTGCTTCGTACATAGATTAAAGAATTATGCCAAACATTGTTTTCACTCCCCACCCAACTCCGTAAGCAACGCCAGAAGCTAACCCCCCTACCAACAGAATTTCCATGCCTGCTTTGAAGGGGTTGGCTCCTGTCACCAAAGTTCTTGCTGCTCCCACTCCAAAAAAGGTAAGTGCAGCCAGAATGCCTGAAATCCAGAAGAGCTGGGGCGAAGGTTCTGCTAAAAGATAGGGTATAAGAGGAATGCTTCCTGCAATCACAAACGCTCCAATTGTTGCGAGGCCGTGCTTCCAAGGGGTTTTGACTGCTGTTCCCAAAGCTTGCGCTCCAGAATTTTGGAGGTGATTCTGGGTGTGCTCGTGCTCGGAGCGTATCGCAAGAAAATTGGAAGCCCCCATAGAAAATCCGTCTGCAAAAAGGTTTGCGAGCCCAAGGATAATAATTACGCCTTGTGGTAAAAGGGCTCCTGTGGCTCCCGCAACCACGGCAAACGTGGTTACCAATCCGTCTGTTGCGCCATACACAAAATCTCCAACGTATGTTTCTTCTTTCTTAAGATTTCCCTGAACGGTTTCCATGCGTATCTCCCAGTATACCCTGTAGTAGAACTTTGGCAATGGTTTTGCTCTACAAAACCATAGAGATGCCGGTGGGCAGCCAAAGTTTCACTACAGGGTGTAGCAAAAAACCTTGTTGACAACAAATTCTTACAACAAAAGCGTTGCTGCTGCGCCTCCTACTAACAAAAGGGCAATGAACAACAAAACAAACGAGGGAACTTTGATGCTGTATTCTGGCGTTCTGTCTCCTTTGACTTTTGCTTTTTGGAACAGGAGAATAATCAAGATTCCTTCCAGGGCCCCAATCAGACCTCCTACCACACTAATAACCTGGATGAATTCTCTTATCCCTAAAAGAAAAAGTGCTAAGGGAGCGCCTACTGCAAGAATTGCTGCTGGCACCGTGGGAACTTTAAAATCGTGGCGCAGGGAATTCTTAAGATAATTCCCAATAACCAAGAAGGAATCCGCGATCACCACAATCCCTATCGTTGCGCCAAACCACACAATGCCTTTACCCAAGAACGGTACCAACCCAGAGAAGGCATCTTGGGAAGAAGAGGACCCTGAAACTAAAAGCACGATGACGGTAAACAAAAGAAGAAAAAACCCTGAAACAAGGGTGGATGCCACAATGACATTATCTAACTTGGTGTTTGCCTTCCTATCTCTGAGAAAACTCATCACCTCTGGGATTGCCTCAAACCCTACCAATGCAAAAAGCAATACACCAAAAGGCAAGAAGAGGTTTGCAGAACCGGTGAGACCAATAAAAGGAATATTCAAGTTGCCAAGATGTGGCAAGGCAAAAATCACGAGTGCTGCAATTGCGCCCACAAAAGCAATATTTGTGAAAAACTCAATCTTTGCTATCAACTGTCTTCCGACAAAGACCAAAATAAGCGCAATGATGCTAAATACCACTGATACAAAAAGCCCAGAAATGCGGGGAAAATCCTGCAGAATGATCTCTCCAAAGTGTCCAACTAAAATAAGATACGCCAGGAGGGTCCCCACTAAAACAAAAAAAAGGGTGATGCTTGCAAAGAACCTACCCCATTTGCCAAGGTAAATTTCAGCATACCCTACCAAGCGGTGCTTCCCCGATGTTCTTAGACAAACCTCTCCAAAAAATAGATGCAGCAGGGTGACAACCAAAAGAAGAAGGAGGAAAGAAAAAACAGCAGGAGCTATCCCGCTTATTGTTACAACATAAGGAATGCCAAAAATGCCGGCACCAACAATAGTCCCCACCATTGTAGAAACAGCTAAGATGAAACTGTTCATATGAGATTAACGAAACCCATGGCTTCTTCTGCAGACGCGTAGGGCCCCGCCCGCAGGTGGGGTAAAGCGCAAAGAAAAGACATGGGTTGAGTTATGCAGTCTTGTATACGCGGTATCCTTCCCTTACTTTTTGTTTTACTTTGAACCCTACGTCTTCTCCTTTCTTTGCCTTTTTCACCTGCTCATGCTCAATCTGCATGGAGTCTATCTGCTGGGTGAAAGACTTGCCGCCTCCTTCAATGCGAATGGTATCGCCTTGAGAAAGAGTATCCTTAAGAGTTACTGCCGCAACCTTGATCTTGTCGTAGTAGTGGGCAATTTTGCCGATGAGTTTCTCCTTGGATTTCCCCGCCGAAAGCTTCGCATTCGGGCGGACCCGCCTTAATGCCTTACGGGCTTTAGGCGGGTTTGGTTTTGATTTTTTGACTATTTTCTTTTTCATAGTATAAAAATAGCTATGCTTTCTTTCGACCTTTGGGGGGTACAGTACTGTACCCCCCTTTGCCGTGGTTGTTTTCTTTTTCTTTTTTGATCATGTTGATAAGTTCTTGCACCAACACTGTGGGGTCTGCAGCCATAATGACTTTTTTGCGCCCCCGATACCCGTCCTTGAACAAAAAGTCGATTTTGTCCGCGGTGCCTCCGGTGCCCTCCAGCACGCCAATGGGTTTTTTGTCTTCAAACGCAACGGTGAATTCGTTGAGCGTGCCCATCCTCCCGCAGATGATAATAACGGCATCTGCAGAACGCGTAAGAATGAGGTTGCGGCCGGCGTACCCTGCCCCCGTGTACACGATCAAATCAAATTCGTTGACGGGCAGACGATACACCTTGATGTGTTCTTTTTCCGTGCCTGCAGGAGAAAATCCGATCGAAATTCCCTTAGCATCGTTTGCGCCAACAGCTGCCCAGTAGGGAATACCTGTGGTGGCGCCCGTGAGCAGCACGGCCCCTTGCTTCACGATTTGTCTTCCCACTTCTTTTGCAATCTCTTTTGCGTTGGGGCTGCAAATGTCCAAAGCGGCAGCGCCCGACACGCAGATTTTGTACTTCCTTATATAATCGCTGGTGCTCTGTTGCTTCATGCTAAAATTATACCAGAAAGCGCGAGAAAAACAAAAAAGTGTCCCCACCCTGACTCGAACAGGGATTTCAGCCTTCGGAGGGCTGCGCTCTGTCCATTGAGCTATGGGGACAAGTTACAACCGCTCAAGCATCTTTGCTAGAAGGCGCACGGGAACTCCTGTTGCTCCTTTTGCAAGAAACTCTCCTTCAATAGAAGTCATGCGGGGACAAATGTCAATGTGTACCCAGGGATAATCCTTTGCAAACTGATAAAGGAAAATGGCGCCGGTGATTGCTCCTCCATACTTTGTCTTTCCCAGGTTGATCACATCCCCAAACGTTCCCTTGATGTCCTCCTCGTACTCATCCCACAAAGGCAAGGGCCACACATAGTCTCCGCTTTCTTCTCCCAGTTCCCGAAAGAGCTTTTCAAGTTTTTCATCCCTTGTGTAGATAGCAGAGGCGCGCTGCCCCAGGGCTGACATGGTAGCTCCTGCAAGGGTTGCTACGTCTACCACAAGTCGCGGGCGATATTTCTTTGCATAGGTGAGGGCATCCGCTAGAATAATCCTTCCTTCTGCGTCCGTATTTAATACCTCAATGGTTTTGCCAGACATCGTTCTGAGAATATCACCAGGCCTGTAGCTGGAACCCGATGGCATGTTCTCAACCGCAGGGACAAGGGCCACAACATTCTTCTTCAGCCCTAGTTTTGCGCTAAGAACAACCGCAAGGAGAACTGCAGCTCCTCCAGACATATCCATGTGCATCTCGTTCATTGCGTCTCCTGGCTTAATGTTTAATCCACCTGTATCAAATGTTACCCCCTTTCCTACCAACACAATGGGCCGTTCTTTCTTCCTGCCGCCCCAGTACTCAAGGATGATAAACCGAGGCTCTTCCAAAGATCCTTTTGCCACACCGAGCACTCCACCCATAGAAAGTTTTTGTATCTCTTTCAAACCAAGTATGCGTACGAGAACGTTTGTATTCTTTGCCGCATCCTGAGCTGCTTTTGCAAGAACGCGGGGCGTCATTTCTCCTCCTGGAGTATTTGAAAGCGTTCTGGCTACATTCACCTCCTCCCCAACGATTCTTCCTTTCTCAATGCCTTTCTTCCCTTCTTTCCCAACCTTTCCGTACACCACAATTTCTTCTACCATACTCCATCCGCCTTTGGGCAAAGTTTTATACTTTACAAACTCGTAATTTGCCATCTCAAAGTTCACGGCAAAAAGTTCTCCAATTTCCATTTCGCTCATGCGCAAATGAGGAAACGTAAAGTCGGCCAAAGAAACTGCGAGGCGTTTTATTTTCTGGGACTTGGCAAGCGCAATACCCCGTCTTGCAAGAAGTATCAACTGTCTTCTCGTGACGCTTTTTCGGTCTTCTACTCCCAGACGCACGACATTTCTGCCATATTCTTGGCGCAGCACATAACTTTCTTTTTCTTCAGTCACGCAAAGTTGAGCAACTTTTGGATCAAGTTTCTCAATTGATTGCGCAGGAGAATAACTATACTTCATGCTTTTTCGAAAACTTCTGATAGAGTTCTGAAATTTGTTTTTCTTTTTCTTTCACATCCAAGCCCTCCCGCCTCATGCGAGCTTTCTCCAGCCGAATATGCTTTCTCACGCTTTTGGGAAGCTTGATTCTTTTCATATGTAAAATTGGAATGATTTCCAAGTTTCATTTCGTAATCTTTCAAGGTATCATACTTTTTTGATTTTGTCCATCTCTTCTCTTACAACCTCTCTATCATCCCAGGGGATTTTTTTGCCTCCTTTTTGCGCAATAGAATCTTCGCAGCCCTTGCCGGTAATAACAACAGTGTCTCCGGGCTGTGCCAAAGAAAGAGCTTGTGCTATTGCTTCTCTCCGATCAAGAATTTTGAATACCGCGGATTTATGCGGATTCTGCTGATTAATACTGATACTTTCAGCGCCGCTCGCAACCTGCTCCATAATTTTTACAGGATCTTCTTCGTAGGGATCTTCGTCGGTCACAATGATCTTATCGCAATAGGTTCCGGCAAGCTTTCCCAGAACCGGCCTCTTCCACCTGTCCCTGCCACCCCCAGCTGCGCCGAGTACACAAATAAGTTTTGGGCTTTGGGGAGCTGAGCTCCCGCTTGGGAGCTCAGCTCCCAAGACTGCTCCTTCTCGAAAAGTTTTATAAACCTTTTCGAGAGCTGCTGGAGTAAACGCATAATCAACAATCACCCGAAAGGGGTGCGCGATAACTTCTTCCATTCTTCCTGGCACTCCTTCCATATTCTCTAACGCACGCTTGCAAATTTCCAAAGAAACCCCAAAGCTCTTTGCAACGCATAGTGCAGCTGCTGCGTTGTACAAATTGAACTCTCCTAAAAGTTTTAGGTGAAAGTCTGGGATATTTTTTGCATCAGACAGAGAATACTGCAATACTTTCTCTGCGGGGAACTGCAAAAAGTATGAGGAGTTTTTGTCATCAGCATTAATCACATGAACCTTTTTTGCTACTTGGAACAATTTTCCTTTTGCTTCTCTATATTTCTCAAACGACCCGTGGCGCTCAATATGCTCTGGAGAAAGATTCGTGAATACCGCCGTATGAAAATTGAGAAACCTGTGGCGATGCTGAAGAATTCCTTCTGACGTAACCTCTATCACCGCGTGGGTGCATCCAGCATCTACTGCCTGCCTCAAAAATCTTTGAATCACAAAACGACCCGGCATGGTCATTTTCAAACGATTCCGCCAAGTCTTGTCCCTAATCTGAAATCGAATTGAGGAAAGAGAAGCAGTTTTGAATCTCATCGAGTCTGAGGACTCTTCAGAGTCTGAACGACCTGCTTCAAGAAATATTTTTGAAATCATCTCAACAGTCGTAGACTTCCCATTCGTTCCCGTCACCCCAATCACCGTCATTCTCCTTGCAGGAAACCCATAGAGTAAAGCCCCAAAACCCGCCCATGCAAAATGATACCAGCTTAGCAAAAAACTTGGGACAAACTTCCTTAATAGATTTTTCATATTGATACTCTGCTACCGTTTGCCTAAGAGCTTTAATGCTTCTTTGATTCTCTGCTGGACATCCTTTACTTGAGGGGGAACCTCCTGCAAGGCGCTTCTGGCCTCGTTTGCAGAAAATCCGAGGCGCACAAGCGCGTACACTGCCTCGTCTGCTTCCAGATCTTTTCCAGGAAGAGCAAAATCGTCGAGTTTCCCTGTGAGCTCCACAATAATCTTTTGGATCTTTTTCTTTCCAATGCCCTTTGTCCCAGCAAAAAACTGTTCGTTGCGCTCTTTGATTGCTTTTTGAAAGTCTTCTATGCTGCCAAGAGACGAGAGGGCGAGACCCGCTTTTGGCCCAACCCCAGAAATAGTGTTGAGCACTTCAAACATCTTCAGCTGTTCTTGGGTTTTGAATCCGTAGAGCTCCATTCTGTCTTCCTTCACATAGAGAAAACAAAATACTGCTCCTCCCTGGCCTTCTTCAAAGTCTTGAAGGTTTTGAGGAGCAAGAAACACTTTGTACCCAACTCCCTGCGCATCAATAACAATGCTTCCTGCGCCTTTGAGAATAACTGTTCCTTTAAGATAGGAGATCATAATACATATATTCTAACAGGAAAAAAAACCGAGGGCCACTGAATGCACGAGTGGCCCTTTTACTTTGTTTTGCTTCCTTATTAGGAAGATGCATTTGCGAGGATTGGATCACGCAACGGCGCGCTCACCCGGCGGAGATGTCCCCAGATCCCCGTGAATGTGTCTAAAACCCCAGTCTCGCAATAAGGGATTTCATAATCTTTGAAGAACTTCCTGACGATTATCTGCGCTTCCCGCAGCTTATTCTCGGCCATGAAGGGGAATAAGTGATGTTCAATCTGAAAATTCAGACCTCCAAACAAAAAGTCAAAGAACCAGTGATTTTTGACATCCCGCGAGGGAAGGGCTTGGCGGAGCAAAAAGCTCACCCCATCTCCTTTTCTGAACATGCGCATACCCTTATGATTGGCTGCAAAGAGAGACCCTATATATAACCCCGTGAACCCCTGATACACAATGGTAAAAACCATGATGTACAACCAAGAATCCAGAAGAAAGACCAGTAAGAGTATGTATCCTGCGCTGTGCGCAGCCAGGACAGCTATTTCGAGTAGCCGATATCTTACTTTCAGCTCCCCGTTGCTCCAGGGGAGCAAGTAATGGATGCTGGCGCCCCGGAAGCTTAACGCTGAAAGACACAGGATTAGGAAAACGAACACGTGTTGGTATCTAACCACAGCCCGATTGAACCCTTTCTTCCCGAACGCCTGCTCCTCGATAAACGCGAGTACCGACACCCGCACGTCTGGATCAAGATCCACATTGTTAGGATTCTTGTGGTGACCGTCATTGTGTTTAAACGCCCACCACGAGGGAGAGACCCCTGTGAGGAACCCCACGGCAAGACTTACCGCATAGTTGTTACGCCATGAGGCAAGTACTTGTCCGTGCCCTGAGGAATGCGCTGCCAACAGCATTTGTCCTGACACAAACCCTGCCAAGAGCGCGTTCGCCATGTGCCACCAGGAATTACCCATCGCGACCAACCATAGGATACTTGCTCCAAACAAGCACAACGTAAGAAGTAGCTTTACACTATAGTAGAGATACTGCTTCTTAAGCAGGCCCGGCGAATCCCCAATACGCCTTTGAAGCTCCCTCCATAGTACTCCTTGCTCCGCCATGGATGGCAGAGCAAACTCTTGAGCGTTCACTCTCTGTCTCCTTGTCTTGTAGAATGGTAACAGCTAAAGTTATGATACCATGCAATTCCAACTTGTTTCCAGGTTTCGCCCCACGGGCGACCAGCCCCAGGCGATTGAAAAACCAACGCTTGTGATTTCTCCTAACAAAATGCTTGCGGCGCAATTGTACCAGGAGTTCAGGGAATTCTTCCCAAATAATGGCGTGCACTTTTTTGTTTCTTACTATGACTATTATCAACCAGAAGCATACATTCCCCAAACCGACACCTACATTGAAAAAGACGCGAAAATTAACGAGGTCTTAGACAGGCTCCGCCACGAAGCAGTGCAAGACGTGCTCTCCCGAAAAGATGTTATCGTTGTGGCTTCGGTCTCTTGCATATACAATATCGGCTCGCCTGAAGAATACCAAAGGGTTTCTCTTGAGATACAGCAAGACCAACACATCAAAAGAAAAGATTTTCTTTCTCGCCTAACCTCGCTCCAGTACGAAAGAAATGATGTTGATTTCCAGCCGGGGAAGTTCCGTATCAGAGGAAACGTGGTTGAAATTTTTCTCGTCACCGGCAAGGAACTCGTGCGCGTGGAGTTTGTGGGAGATGAAATAGAAAGAATATCCGTAGCTGAGGCAAGTTTAGCCCCCAAATACCAGATACTAAATACTAAATACTTGTTATACCCCGCAAAGTTCTGGGTAACGCCCCAGGAAAAGCTTACTATTGCAATAGAGAACATTCGTTTGGAACTCCAAGAACAACTGAAAATTCTTAAGAAAAAGAAGAAGCTCCTGGAAGCGCAACGCCTTGAGCAGAGAACCAACTTTGACCTTGAGATGATGCGAGAGTCTGGCTACTGCCACGGCATTGAAAACTACTCACGACATTTGGAGTTCCGAGAAGCCGGAAGTTCGCCATTCTCCCTTATTGATTACTTCCCTAAAGACTTTTTGTTGTTTGTTGACGAATCGCACCAAACTCTGCCCCAAGTAAAAGCAATGGCAGTGCAAGACAAGGCAAGGAAAAACGTGCTCATTGATTATGGGTTCCGCCTGCCTTCTGCAATTGACAACAGGCCTTTGCAATATGAGGAGTTTTGGAACAAAATCTCCCAGGCAGTCTTTGTGTCAGCAACGCCAGGAGAAGAAGAAAAACGCCTTGCAGGCCCCAGATTTCTCGTACAACAAGTAGTCAGGCCCACCGGCCTTTTGGAGCCTACCATAGAGATACGGCCAACAACTCGCCAGGTGAAAGATTTAATTGAGGAAATTAAAAAGGTACGGGAAAGAAACCAGCGCGTTCTCGCCATTACTTTGACCAAGCGCTTGGCAGAGGAACTCTCTGACGTTCTTGCTAAAGAAGGGATTGCTTCTCAATGGCTCCACTCTGAAGTGAAAACTTTAGCGAGACCCGAGATTCTCCGGGAATTAAGGCAAGGAAAATATAGCGTGCTCGTTGGGGTAAACCTTTTAAGAGAAGGTCTCGACCTTCCCGAGGTGGAACTAGTTGCAATACTAGACGCAGACAAAGAAGGATTCCTACGTTCTCAAACTACGCTCATCCAAACCATGGGCAGGGCATCAAGAAACCCCAACGGAAGAGTCATTCTCTATGCAGACAAAATGACAGGGTCTATGCACTCGGCGATTGCCGAAGTTGCAAGGAGAAGAAAGGTTCAAGAACAATACAACAAGCTCCACAACATTATCCCAAGGCCCATTGAAACGCCGGTGCGCGAATGGCCGTTTGCGCCAAAGCAAAAAGAGGTGGCTGCAGAATTCGGCGCAGTACACGATATCAAACTGCTTACGCAAGAGATGAAGGAAGCCGCTTCAAACCTTGACTTTGAGCGAGCCGCCCACCTCCGCGACTTGATAAAATCTCTCAATGGTGGTACAAAGAACACATATGCCGATTACGAGTTCAGCGAAAAAGGCGCTTCGCCAAGACGCGAGGCGAAGACAACAAAACGATCGGGTTAAACAAGGCGTAAAGAGGGTTCTCAAACAAGCTCGTGATTTGGTTTTACAAAAGAAAATTGGGGAAGCAGAGAAGCTTCTCCCTCAACTTTTCAAGGTGTTAGACAAAGCTGCTAAAGTGGGGGTGATTAAAAAGAATACGGCTTCAAGGAAAAAGTCTCGCATTGCAAAACTCTTGAAAAGCGCATCTTAGGCCTGCGCGGCAAAGAGGTAGAGCGCACTGGCAGGTTTCACACGACCTGTCTTTATATTTTTATCTGCCTCAAACACCTTTTCAAAAGACTGCTTAAGTTTTGCTGTCGAGAAGTTTTGCGCAACCTCAAAAATCTTTCTCCTGAACTGCATTGCTATCATAGAAAGAATACGCAGAGGTTCTTCTCCTTGCTTGATATGCAATGAAAGAAGATGAAGCGCTTTGGCTCTATCTTGCACGGCAATGGCCTGTAAGGTTAAAAAGATATCTGCCTCAAGACTAAGGTGGAGGAGATTTTTTACGTCTTCTGCGCGCACGCCTAGTCTTGTGCCAAGAAATGCGGCGAGCTTGGCAATCTCTTGCGATAATCGCCAGAGGTTGTTACCTGTTTCCCCAATCAGAAAGGCTAACGCGTCTTTCTCAATAGTTTTGCCGTATTCCTGGAATTCTTTTTCAACCCACGCAAGAGTGCTTGTTCTATCGAAAGGCTTACATTCTTGACTCTTGGCGTGTTTCTTTAAAAACGAGAGCAAGGGATGAGGTAAAACTTCGCCGTCTTCAAAAAAAAGCAGGGTGTCTGCGTTTTTTTCGAGCATATCTTTTTGTTTAAAAAGAGCTTCAGCCAAGTCTTTATTTTGAAAGACATTTTTTAAGACCAGGAGTTTCTTTCCTTGGAACAAAGAAGAGATTGTTAGCTCTTTTTGCGTATCTTCAAGACTCGCCTCTGCGCAGTCAAGCACCTGCAGATTTCTTTGCGCCTTTGGGAGTTGGCTGTAGCGCTTCAAAATCTCGCCTAACTTTTGGCGAGCGCGGTACGTATCTTTCCCAAACAGAAAGAGCAGCATTTTTACTTAAGCACGAGCTTTATCTTCTCAACGATTTCTCCTGGCGTAAAATGCGCCTTGATAAGATAATCAGCGGCCCCCAGTTTTACCCCTCGATCCAGGTCCTCTTTTTGCCCGAGATTAGATAGGATGATCACGGGAATCCCTGCGGTCTCTGTATTCTCTTTTGCGCGCTTGAGAACTTCAAACCCGTCAATGCCAGGGAGAATAAGGTCTAAAAGAACAAGGTCGGGCTTTCCTGTATTGAAGCGCTGTAATCCCTCCTCTCCGTCAACTCCTTCAATAATCTCATACCCTTCCTTGAGGAGTTTTTGGACAATGAGCTCTCTTAAAAACTTGTCGTCTTCAATAACGAGAATCTTTGCCATGTTCGTAGATTATCATACCTCTTGTTTTATGGGAAGTGAAAAGGAAAACGTAGAACCTTCTCCTGTTTTTGGTTCCGCCCATATCTTTCCTTCGTGGGCCTCAATAATGTTTTTGGAAAAGTAGAGTCCAAGGCCCGTGCCTTCTGTGTCAACCTGCTTTGCGTTGGAAGCACGGAAAAACTTCTCAAAAATCCTTTCCTTCTGCTCCTCGGGAATCCCAATGCCAGAATCTCTAATGGAAAACACCACGTCTTTTTTGTCGTGAGAAAGAGCAACTTCAACTCTTCCTCCTGGAGGAGTGTAGCGCAAGCTATTGTCCACAAGATTCTGAATCACGAGAAGTATCTTTTCTTTGTCAACAAGCACTCTGGGGAATTTTTCCTTACGAGGGTCAAAGACAAGAGTGATGCTTCTCCGCCTTGCTTCTATCCCATACGAGAGCACCACGCCTTGCACTAGTTCCTCCAGTTGAGAGAATACGGGCCGATACAAATACCTGCCTTCTTCAATCCTCGTAACGTCAAGAAGGTTGTTGATCAAGGCAATCATGCGTTCGTTGGAATGCTTGTTTTGCAAAAGGAGCTCTCGCTGAGCACGAGTAAGAGGACCTGCGTCTCCATCTAAAAGCGCTTCTAAAGCCCACTTAATAGCAGACAAAGGGGTTCTCAACTGATGGGCTGCAAGGGAGACAAACTCATTCTTTAGCTGTTCTGCCTTCGCCTGCTCTTCTTCTCTTTTTGCCCTCGTTTCAGATAACTCCAGGTCGCGGCGCACCAGCATTTTCGCAACCTTATCAAGCTCCTGCGTTCTTGCCTTGAACTCTTCAAGTTCTTTGGTTTGAGATCTCATCTTTGCCAATTACTCTCCAACAACTACCAAGGTCATGGTTTCGTTGTGGAAATATGCAGGCGTGCCTTTTTTCCCCAAAAGCGGACCCTGCTCTCCGTAGGTATAAAATCCAACCATTGGAACATCTTTGCCAATCACGCCTAAGACCGTTTGGTTTTCCTCGTGGCACCTCACCCCCAAGAGTTTGTTGCGCGCCATGCAGTTAAACATCAAGATGAACCCAGGCTTTGCTTTGTTGAGCTGATCAATCGCGACCTCGGCTGCTTCTTTTGCTGCGGCAATTGCCTTGTCTCGATCTCCAATCATAAGACGGATCGTGGTTCCTTGAGGGATGGCTGCTGCCATTGTGATCTCTCCTTTTTCATTGGCAATCACAGGGTCTCGAATCAGAAGCTCGTCAGAGCCTTCTACTGTTAAGCCGATAGGATAGGTATATGCCATGCGAGCAAGGGGTTCTTTGACGAGTTCCGCGGCGTCTTTCCCAAAATACTCCTCATAGACATTCAGGGCTGGTTTCCCATCAACCTCTTTAAGCACAGCTCCCTCTGCTTTGGTAACCTTCAGCGGTAATCCAATGGGCTCCCAGCCGTGTTTGATCCCGAATCCGTAGGAAAATTTTCCGTAGAGTCCAACTCCTACAACAACATCCGTCAGTACTTGGTCTTGATAATACTCAAAGGTTTTCTGAAAACGATAGTCGTCTCCCAAAGATCCGCCAACAATGGACGCATTTTCTCCGAGCACTGATTTTACTCCGTCCACGATTGCAGCTCCATTCCCAGTCATTCCGTCTGGCAGCATGATAAAGAGATCGGGCTTTTGCCCGCCCCCCTTTTCAAGAACCGCTTTTGCTGCTTTGGCCCCGGCTCCAAAGCTATCTTTGGAAACACCCTCTCCTATACCTGTCACAAACTGTATCGAGTCTGAAGCAATTGCCATTGCGTTAACTCCATCAAACACGGTACTGAAAGAAGTTATTTCTCCCGCGGCGCTCCCTCCAACTACCAAGGCATCTCCTACAACTTCCCTCACGCCCTTGAGCACTGCTTCTTGGTCATACTGTATGGAAGAGTAGGCAAAAAGAATGTCTGGTTTTTGCCCTGCTAACTTCTCCAACGCAGTCCTTGCTGCCTCTTTCCCTGCTTCTTTGTGATCTGCCAAATTTTGGCTCAACCCTACTCCTGCTTTGATCATATGAGTAAATAAAAAAACTTAGTTAATGAGACTCGGCCTCGACTTTTTGTGTTTGGAGCTCTCCCCAGTTCTTCCCTGTTTTCACTTCGCACAAGAGCGGGGCTTTAAGCGCAACTGCTTGTTCCATAATCTTTTTGATCTTTACGCTTGCCTCTTCCAGTATATCATCGGCTATTTCAAACAACAACTCATCATGAATCTGCAAAAGAAGCCGTATCTTGGGGTTTTGCAACCCAAACTCTTTTGCTATGCTGACCATAGCAATTTTGATGATATCGGCTGCGCTTCCTTGTATTGGGTGGTTCACGGCTTCTCTCTCTGCCTGTGCTCGGAGTTGAGGAGCTAAAGAGTTGATTTCAGGGATATATCTCTTTCTTCCAAACAATGTTTCCACATACCCTTTTTCTCTCGCAAAGTCTTTGGTCTGCTCAATGTATAAACGAATCTTTGGAAAGCGTAAAAAATACTGCTCAATGAATGACTCTGCTTCTTCAATAGGTATCTGGGCAGAAGCTGCAAACCCCCTGGCGCCCATACCATAGAGCACGCCAAAATTCAAAGTCTTTGCTCTTGTCCGCATCTCATCTGAAACTTCAGGTTCTGAAACTCCGAATACTTCAGAAGCTGTCATTCGGTGAATGTCTTTGCCTTGCAAAAATACCTTTTCCATTTTTTCTTCTTCAGCTAAATGGCAGGCAATGCGAAGCTCCATTTGCGAGTAATCAAACGAGGTGAGAAAAAAGCCTTGCTCTGCAACAAATCCTTTGCGAACCCTCTTTCCCCAAAAACCTTGCACTGGAATATTCTGCAGGTTTGGAGAAGAGGAAGAGATTCTCCCTGTGGCAGCTCCGAGTTGGTCAAAGCGCGAGTGCACCCTGCTGTGTGTATCTGCCATGTGAGGCAAAGGAAGAAGATAGGTGCTCAAAAGCTTTGAGAGCTCTCGGTGCGCGAGCACCTCTTTTACTATGGGGTGGCCAAGTTTTATTAATTCATCAGACGCAGTGGAAACAACGCCGCCTGGAGTTTTGCGCAGGCCTTTTGAAGAAAGCTCAAGCTTTTGAAACAATACTTCAGACAATTGCTTTGGAGAGGCAATGTTAAACACGACTTCTCCTAACTCGTGAACTTTAGACTCAATCTTTATGAGCTCTTTTTGCATTTCTTTTGCAAGGCTCCCAAGATATGTCTTGTCTATTGTAATGCCCAACTCTTCCATCGCGAGAACAACAGGAATCAATGCCTTCTCTAGTTCGTAGACTTTATCTGAAAGAATACCTTGCTCGTGGAATTGTTCAATCTTTTCTAACGAGGGCTGCGAGAGCGCTTGAGGTTTCCTTTTTTTGCCAGAAAGTTCGGGGAGTCTTTGGAGTAAAGTACGAAACTCAAACCGTTTGAGCATGCCTTCGGCGCCGGTTGTATCAAATCGTTTCCAGGCAAGGTCTTGCATTGTAAAGTCTAGGGGAACTCTCTGAATAGTCGCAAGATCCCTGCTCATAAACGCTTGGTCTTTGTATTGCGTCAAAAGGGCGGCAAGTTTTGGCTTTATCTTTTTGTCTCCCTTCGGGAGATCTCCCGTAGGGAGACTTTCCTTGAGGAGTTCTTCGTAGAGGTTATCCAAAGAACCAAACGCATTGAGCAGCATGATCGCGGTTTTCTCTCCAACTCCCGTAACTCCAGGAATGTTGTCTGAAGGATCCCCCCTCAACCCCTTGTAGTCGGTGAGTTGGCTTGGCAGCAACCCTCCAAATCTCTTTTTTACCGTATCCACGTCATAGAGCACCGTGTCTTGCAGGCCTTTACGGGACGTGTATACCTTGGTATGTTCGTCTACCAACTGCAAAGCGTCCATGTCTCCTGAAACCAAAATGGTTTCCAAACGAGGGTGAGCCTGTTTCTTGGGAGCCGCCTTTGCAATGGTTCCAAGAATGTCGTCTGCCTCAAACCCTTCTTTTTCATACGAGGGAACGCCAAACGCTTTGAGCGCCTCCTTTACTAAAGGAATTTGGCTATACAATTCGTCTGGCGCCTTCACCCGCTTTGCCTTGTATTCTTTAAATGCAAGGTGGCGGAGTGTCGGGCCTTTCACGTCAAAAGCCGCCGCGATGTAATCTGGCTGAAACTCTTTTACCGCCTTGAAAAACAACAAAAGAAAGCCATAGAGGGCATTCACCATTTCTCCTTTTGCAGTGGTCAAAGGAGGAAGTGCGTGAAACGCCCGGTGAATCAAGGAGTTTGCGTCAATAACAAGCAGCCGCTTTTTCTTTTCCGCCATGGGTGCATTGTATCATGCCTCTCTGCTTTAAAAAATTGACAAAAAAGAAAGAAGGTGTGTATAGTGGTTCTACCTCGAAAAGAGCCAAATCAGAATAGCAGGAGGTATCTCGTGACGGCAACTTATGAGCAGCTCAAGGCAGCGGTTCTGGAAGACATTGGGAAACTCCCAGATGAACGTCAGCAGGACGTACTGAGGCGCAGGTTCGGCCTAACCGAGGATGGCAAAGCCCAGACTCTTGAGGAAGTCGGCCAAGCCCTTGGGCTCACCGGAGAACAAGTTCGCAAAACCGAAGGAACGGCCCTGGGGGCTCTTCGTCGTCGCAAGCGTACGTTCTCTGAACAAGACATAGTACCAGGGAGTGCCGAGGATCGTTTGCTCCAAGCGCTCTTCCCTAAGAGGCCGCCGAGTTCAGCTCCCTAAGAGAGCCTGTCCACTTGTGTGCCAGTGCTCTTCGCAAGCCCTTCAGACGCGTCTGAAGGGCTCATTTTTTATACTACGAAAAATGTGTGAAAGTGTTAGAGGCCTTGCCTTTAACATCCAAAGAAGTTATTATTATTTCTATGGCAATAAGAAAAGTTCAATTTGCACCAGAGGAGCATTATCATCTTTGTGCACGAGGAGTTAGCAAACAAAAGATTTTTCTTGAAGAAAGGGATTTTATTCGTTTTCTTTTTCTTATTTTGCACTTTCAAGCTCCCGTAAAATTTTTTAATATCGGGAGACAGGTCGGTTGTTTCGTTAGCAGCAAGGATTCTAATATCAAAGCTTTTAATATACATGAGGAAGATATAAAGACTATTACTAGTGCTCGCGAGGTTCTCTTGGAGGGGTTTGCTATTATGAAGAACCATTTCCACGTTTTTTTAAAAGAGGTAGAGCAGCGTGGCACCACGAATTATATGCAGAGAGTACTTACAAGTTATGCCATGTATTTTAATACAAAGTATAAACGGAGTGGGCATGTGTTTGAAGGAAAGTTTCGCGCCGTGCACGTGGAAAGCAACGAACAACTTATCTATCTTTCTGCGTATATTCATAGGAATCCTCGAGAGATTGCAAGGTGGACAGGGAAAGAACATCGATATCCTTGGTCGAGCTACCAAGATTACATCCGGAATAATCGCTGGGGGAAGCTACTTGATCCTTCTATTGTTCTCGACCAATTTTCAGACCCCGCTTCTTATCGGAAATTTGTTGAAAAGAGCGGCGCGAAAGAAAAGATCCAAGAAAAAATTGACGAGAAATTTTTGCTTGAGTAGAAAAATTGTTAGAGGCAAGGCCTTTAACGGATCGTTCCAGAGTTGAGCTTAATGGAATAATAAAGGCCCCCTACGTAGTTTGGGAGCCTTGGGCTTATGCCCTTGTTGCCCTCTTTGCTGATGAACCGCCTCTTCCTGTGCGACCTACTCCACCATCCGAGCCAAGCATTCAGCCAACAGGTCACCAGCGTAGCGTTCTTCCTCTTCAGCCTCAGCAGCCCTAACCTGTTCCTCGTACTCGGCCGTCACGGCCTTCACCTCAGCATCGTGATCGTACTCGTCGGGAATAACCAGTTTCCGCCGTGCACTCATTAGTCTACTCCTTCCATCCCATTTTGTATCTCTGTTATACACTATACATCTGCACTATACATCTGTTTCCTTAATTTGTCAATAGTTAGTGGGTATTCTCCACATACATATGTCCCCTCTGGTAAGGTACGAGATATGGCACAAACCTTACCAAGAGACGCAGCAGAGGAACGGCTGCGCTGGATCCAGC
>VMEU01000006.1 GCA_007375675.1 Parcubacteria group bacterium Greene0416_39
CGGCTATGGGATCCATTCCAATAAGAACCCATTCTCTCATCGGTTGGTCCGTGTACTGCTCGCGCAGGGCAGGACCGACCTCGGCCGGGCACTGCTGAAGACCCAGCTCCAAGGCACGCTCGTAGATCACATCACGTCGCGTATTGACCTTGAAGCCCAACTGACGGCCCGATACGCGCGCCAGGTCCACCTCGACCTCCTCGTTGCTTACGGGAATCTTATCGAGGATCTGGTTGGCGTAAGTACCGATTTGGTACTTGCCGGCCAGCAGAGCCTTGCGGTACTCCTGGGGCGACTTGCGAAGTCCGAGCTTGATGGTTTTCCAAACCTTAAACTTGGCCGTACTCCCATCGTCAGGCATGAGCACCTCGCGAAGCACTTTCTTGAGTGCTGCTTGATTCTCACTCCATCCGTTTGCGATACCTTGGTCAATATCGCGCGGGAGTTGCCGCACCACTGCACCTGCAAACTCTGGAAACCACCCGGGAATCAAGGCTGTACCATGTTCTTCTGCCATGGCTGTTCCTCCTCTTGCTGGTTAGTTTTAGGAGACTTCTCCCACAGCAAGTGCTAAATAAAGTGTACACCTCAACTAAACTTTTGTCAAGTTTTTTGTACGAGATGAGGGCATGGGTAACACTTACTACGAAAACTTGCGACCGCAAAGATTTATAGTTTCTGGCATTCCAAGCGCAGAAAAAAGAGCACTCAGGCGGCGGCTACCTACTTTGGCAGGGAAAACCCTACTATCATCGGCCTTGGAGTATTTCACTTCCGTGTTCGGAATGGGAACGGGTGGGACAACTCCAGTATAACCGCCACCTCAATGCTCTTTTTGCTCCTCACTATCGTTCGGAGCTTCCACTGATTTATACGGATTTTGCTGATTTATGCTGATACTAGTATCCGCATAAATCTGTCTAATCAGCATTAATCAGCGGTGTAGCGACGAGCGACAGCGAGGAGCGAACAGTGATCACTAATTGCTAGTCGAGATCTATTGCACAACAACCATTAGTACTCCTCGGCTCAATCCCTTGCGGGACTTACACCTAGAGCCTATCAACCTCATGGTCTCTGAGGGGTCTTTGAGTCCTCATCTTGAAGTTGGCTTCGCGCTTAGATGCTTTCAGCGCTTATCCTTTCCGAACTTAGCTACCCAGCGATGCCCTAGGCAGGACAACTGGTACACCAGAGGTTCGTTCCCTGAGGTCCTCTCGTACTGTCAGGAACTCTTCTCAAGACTCGACGCCTACGGTAGATAGGGACCAACCTGTCTCACGACGGTTTGAACCCAACTCACGAACCGCTTTAATGGGCGAACAGCCCACAGATAGTTCCATAATTACTTATGGTCTAGACTATACCTTTGCTTTCTTTTCATCTAGAAAGCACCGACGTTTTATAGGGCATTAACCCTATCCCGTGCTCGATTTAATCGAGCGAACGAAGTCGTTACGGGGTTATACGGTAACTTATATTTCATTAAATCAAGGAGGTAAGGATCTACCAATGCAGAGAATTTTTGCGCATCCCTGCTTGGAATGTATAACCTATACCCGTCTTGAATCCAATGAATGCGAGGATTGAGAGAAAAGTTTCTTTGCAAGCACTCTGCCAGAATTTCATTTTCTCGCTTCGTGAATGAAAGTGTATTCAAGAATACTCCATAGCAATCGTTTCTCCTTCCTCCATCATCCATATACCATACCGCTAAGGTTAAGGGAGATGTAAGAAGAGAAACAATTTTGCTTGGTACGATTTTCCTTTTGCCTTTATAGAATAATTTCCAAAGTTCAGTAAAGTACGTGTGTGTTTTCGTTTTAAATCTCCACTGCACATACGTTTTCTGAGCTCTCTGGTCAAAATTCTCAAATTGGACAGGTTTTGTGCCTGTGAATTTCTTGAGTTCTTGGTACTTCCAGAAAACGTATGCTTTCTGGGTTTCAGAATGCCCAAGTTCCAGGCGTGCATTAAACTTAAGCATGCTTAGATGAGCATCTCCTAAAATAGTACCGAGAATGATCTCTTTTTCTCTCGATGAAATCGCTGATTGCCGTAAACTTCCCACGGTGTTGTCCATGTTATTTCATTATACCATGGATTTCTCCGTTATGAGTCGATTTTACAAGGGCTAATTTAAAGCTAACCCTTGGCAGCTTCTCCACCACCAGGATGCGATGAGCCGACATCGCTTGTCGGCATTTTTCTCCCTTTACAGGGAGGTTCGGACTATATCTTCACCCGCCAACATCTACGAAGTTGTGGCGGGGCTGGCATATTAGCTCTCTTTTTCAGAGAACTCCGTCCCGCTAAGCAGGACAAGTCTCTACGGGGTTATAACCCAATTTATATTGCATGGAAGGAATCACTCTATCTCCTATTAAGTCTTTCAAACGCGGAATTGACCGAGAAAGAAATCGGATTCGATAGTACTGTTTGTCTTTATTCAGACGCGCCTGCAGTCCTAACATTTTCAGTTTCTCTATCAATCTCTTTTGGTCTTCTACGCTGAACCTCTGGGTGTTGAGATAGAAATTTGATCTTCCACTTCTCCCTCCGTCATCCATGAACCATACGCTCAAGATAAGAGAATTAATCCGAAGTTCTTTTGGGATAATCTTTTCTTTACCCACATAAAACATCCGGTACAACTCACTCAGAACAGGATGCTGTCTGGTATAAAACCGATAGGCAACCCTGTTCCCGTTTCCTCTCCTCATCTTTGGCGCGGAACGACAGATACTTTTGAGCGCCTGGAACTTCCAATCAACATATTCCTTTACGCCAAGTGAATGATTGACTTCCAGAAACGCTTCTTTTCTTCCTGGCACAATTCGTAAGTATCCATCGCCCAAAATGGTTCCAATAACAAGAGATTTCTGCAATTGCGTTAAACTTCCCACGGTGTTGTCCATAGATATTGAGTTATTATACCATATGGAGTTCACCGTTATAAGCCAGATTTATTGTACGACATTACTGTCGTAGCACACCGATATCTTCAATGTGCCGAACGGAGCCGTAGATATGGACTCGCGGGCTCCACTAGCCTGTTATCCCCGGGGTAACTTTTGTCTGATGATCTTTGCGTTTTCTACAAAAACGCATCGGTTCACTAAGTTCTGCTTTCGCACCTGCTCGACATATCCGTCTCGCAGTTAAGCTGGCTTGTGCCTTTACACGACCGCGAGGATTTCCATCCCTCGTTAGCCAACCTTATAAACGCCTCCGTTACTCTTTGGGAGGCAAGCGCCCCACTTAAACTGACCACCTCCCACTGTCATCCCTTGCGGGAATTAGTTTTACCCTTTCAAAAGATGGGTGTTTCATTGTCGGCTCCATCCCGCCCGAAAGCGGAACTTCAAAGCCTACCCACTACGCTACGCATCCGAAATGATAAAACAATAGGAAGCTACAGTAAAGCTCCCGGGGTCTTTCCGTCTAGCCGCAGGTAACCGGCATATTCACCGGTATTGCATTTTCACTGGACAGCTCCTGGAGACAGTTCCCCAGTCGTTACACCTTTCATGCGGGCCTCAACTTACGAGGCAAGGGGTTACGCTACTTTAACACGATTATAGTTATCGCGGACGTTCACTGGGGCTTAGCTCAGTAAGCCCCCGCCACAAAGGCGGAGACCTCCAAGTTTAACACTCCAGCACTGGTCAGGTGTCAGCCCCTATACATCCTCTTACGAGTTTAGCAGGGACTTGTGTTTTTGGTAAACAGTCGCCAGGGATACATTCGCTGCGACCCCGCACCACTTTGGCCTAAATTTTCACGAATTAACCATATCTTTTGGTCTTTCGTTAAATTAAAGACAAAGTGGTGCGGGGTAGTCCTTATCGCGAACTTACGGACACTTTTTTGCCTAGTTCCTTCAGGAGCTTTCATCCATTCACCTTGGCGCATTTACGCCAACCCACCTGTGTCGGTTTTCGGTACGGACTCATCAAACTCATATCCATGAAGCTTTTCTGGGAAGGATGCTCGCTTGAATCCTGTCCCGCGAACGGGACAGTTTCTCCAACGCTTGTCCTAACCTTGCGGCTAGGACTTAGCGCCAGAAACAGAAATCCCATAATCTGCTCAAGGTACTATCCTTCGTCACTTTATGGAAGCATTTGACGAGGGGTAGGAATATGAACCTACTTTCCATCATCCCGAGCCTTTCGGCGAGGGACTAAGGACCGCCTAACCCTTGGTCGATTACCGTTGCCAAGGAACCCTCGGGTTTTCGGTGTTCCGAGTTTTCATCGGAATTGTGGTTACTCATGCCAACATTCTCACTCCTCATCGCTCCACCTTCACTTGCGTTAGGGCTTCACTGCAATGAGGACGCTTCCCTACCACTCCGCCAACATCTTCGAAAGAAGTTGTGGCGGAATTCTTATCTTCGGTACCAAGCTTAGCCCCTATGAATTTTTGGCGCAGAACTCCTTAACTAGTAAGCTGTTACGCACTTTTTAAAGGATAGCTGCTTCTGAGCTAACCTCCTAGCTATCAAAGGAATTCCACTGCCTTGTCTGTTCGCACTTAGCTTGAATTTGGGGACCTTAGATGAAGATCTGGGCTATTCCCCTTTAGAGACACGGACCTTAGCGCCCGCGTTCTGACTGCCCACTATTCACTGAAGCATTCGAAGTTTGATAAGAAAACCTGGATTGCTCCAAAATTTTCTTTTCAGAGCTCTACCTCTCCAATGATTCGGTGGACGCTAGCCCAAAAGCTATTTCGGGAAGAACCAGCTATCACCAAGCTCGATTAGTTTTTCGCTTCTTACCACAGCTCATCCCAGAGGGTTGAACAACTCACGGGTTCGGACCTCCTCCACCACTTCTGGCGGATTCATCCTGGCCATGGCAAGCTCGCTTGGCTTCGGGTTTTATGCATACTGCATATTGTTCGCGCATTTAGCACTTGGTTTCCCTTTGCCTTCACTCCGTAATGGAGCTTAGACTGCAATATGCGATAAACTCGTTGGCTCGTTTCGCAAAAAATACGCCGTCAGGGGGTACCGGACGGCACCCCCCTCCGACTCTTTGTGGGCAAAATGGTTTCAGGTTCTGTTTCATCGCGATTACCTCGCTGCTTTTCACCTTTCCCTCACGGTACTGGTTCACTATCGGTGATGTTGAGTATTTAGCCTTGGCCTGGTAGTCAGGCCTGATTCCCACGGGGCTTTCGTTCCCCATGGTACTTAAGAAAAATAGCAAGGAGCATGAAAGGGTTTTCGAATACAGGGCTTTCACCTTCTTTGGCCTCCCTTTCCAGGGTAGTTCTTCTAACGCCTTCACCTAAGTGTTCTCCCTCGAATACTCCACTCCACGTCCCCTATACTACGGACATGGAGTAAAGCTCCGACGCCATTCCCTTGCAACCCCAATCGTGACTCGCTGCTGCTCGTCACTTCCGCGGATACATGCGGATTTTTGCGGATTTATGCTGATAACGTATCCGCATAAATCAGCTGTATCCGTATAAATCAGCGGTGTGGCGAACAATAGTGAGCCACGACTGGTTTAGGCTTCTCCCTCTTCGCTCGCCGCTACTAAGGGAATAATATTCGTTGTTTGTTCCTCTGGGTACTGAGATGATTCACTTCCCCAGGTACGCTACCCCGTCATTCGACAGGGCTATCCCGATTTTCATCGGGATGGGTTTCCCCATTCGGAAATCTCCGGATCAAAGGCTGCTCACCGCCTCCCCGAAGCTTATCGCAGGCACGCCACGTCCTTCATCGCCTCAACATCCCAAGGCATCCACCATTTGCCCATAACAATGCAATAGATACGACTAGCAATTACTAATCACTGTATCTCTGTATTCAGTTGTCAAAGTGCTCGCATGACCAACATAAAACCGCCTAGTTCTGAAGCGGTTCACAAACGAAATCAAAGGAGTCTGGTCTTTCAGCCGCTTCGAACGTTGTTGTTTGATTTTATATTACTCATGCGTGCAGCCAGTATATCGTACAGGAAAACCCGTGTCAATAGGCAAAAGAAAACCGCCCCGCAAGACGCAAGGACGGTCTCCTTTTTCTGTCTTCAAGCTCTATGGCTTGAATTTCCTTTTGAGATCCTGGAGAACTTCTCCTGCTACTTCTTTGCCTCCCAAGCCAAATGCCAAACCTCCTGCTACCACAAGGAACGCGACAACGCCTGTGAATAAAGTCTGGAGCAAGAAAGGAGTGACGCCAAGCTGGAGAAGAATTGCGATTATGGCAAAAATCCAGATTGACCACTTCACGATTACTCCAACAAAATGTCCGTACCCCATGCCAGATCCCTCTACGGTAGCTCGCAGTATCTTCTCTGTTAGTTCAGCGATAATCACTGCGACCACGAAGATAAGCGATGCAACAAGCACATTGGGGATGTACCCCAATACGCTAGTAAGGAATGCTGCAAACTGGGCCAACCCAAGAATCTCAACTGCCGCAAGCAGGAAGACAATCAAAAGCGCCCACTTAAAAAGCCCTCCCACAAACTCTGCTGGGTTTACCTTAATCTCTGCTTTTGCCAACGCATCTTTCCAGCCAGTTCCTGCAAAGAGCTGGTTAAACTGGATGCGCTTTAAAATGTCTGTCATCACTTTTTCTACTGCTTCTGCGACAAACCAACCAATCACAAACACAATCACCGCTCCTATCACTTGAGGAATAAATCCAAGAAATCCCTGCCACAAATTCGCAAGGGAGTTCAAGGTTACGCTATACCAATTGAGTAAAATCATATGATGTAAAACTTGTTATGCCCCGTAGTAGAACTTTGGCTACCTTCGGCGACGATGTGTCTCGCGTAGCGAGACACATGCCAAAGTTTCACTACAGGGTATGAATGAGTACAATCGACCTTTCCGGGTATTACGATAGTATACCAGGGGTCAAGGGAACTGTCCTGTGGATAACTTAAGATAATGCAAATTTACGAATGACTGCGAATGTACAAATTCGAGTATTCGCGGCATTCGTTTTCATTTGTAGATTTGCATTATTTATTCTTTGCGGCCTCAGTCTTTGCAAACATCTCTGCAATTTCCTCTACTACGTCCTGCAAGGCCTTTGCAGCTTCCATATTTACCTCCTGTTTTACCTTAGAGCAGAGTTTTGCAGCTTTCCAAAATTTCTCATGCAAGCCAGGAAACATTACAAGATGCTCTGGTTTGAAGTAATCGGTCCAGAGGATCAGTAGTTCTTTCTTGCACAGTTGCGCGTGCTCCTCTTTCACTGCAATATATCGAACCAGAGAATTTGCTTTGGAGGGTACAGGACTGTACCCTCCTTTGCCCTCCGCTATCTCTGCTTTTTCAATAAGTTCCACCATGCGCACCACGGTTTTTGCCGCAGTTCTCGCAGGCTCTGGGGTATAAATCCCGCATGGAATATCGCAGTGGGCATACACCATCTTGGCAGGGAAAAACTTGTTCAAAAACGAAAACATAGAATACAGCATATGAGTGTAGTGTACCCCACTAAAAAAACGAGTCAAGAGCGAGCAGTAGCCAAAAACCCATAAAAAGTGGTAGAGTGATGTAATGAAGACCTGGGCATTCCTTGGAATCTTTTCTCTCCTCTTTTTCTGTTTTACCACCGCACAAGCTCAAACTCTTAACGCGGGGCTGGTAAGCGGGATCTGGTATTCAAAAACTCCTTTCTTTGCCGGAGAAACCGTACGCATATACGCAGCAATACAGAACAATTCAGGCTTTGATATTGCGGGAAAGGTGAAATTCTTAAAAGACGGCAGCGCTCTTGGAGAATTCTCTTTTTCTGCGGCAAAGGGCGGGCTCGTCCAAACCTGGACAGACTGGAAGGCTCAAGAAGGAACGCACAAAATTATGGCTGAAGTTGTTGAAATGAAACGTCTCCAAATTGGAAAACCTCCAGAGTCCATAACTCTGGGGTCTTCTGTCGGCGCTGCCAGTGTTGTGTCTGTGGAAAGAGACACAGACCAAGACCAAATTGCAGACCCCGAAGATCCTGATGACGACAATGACGGACTCACCGATGAAAAAGAAACTATACTCAGAACCAACCCGCTTAACCCGGATACCGACGGTGACGGCATTAAAGACAACGTGGATAGAATTCTCGTGAAAGAATCAAAGGCAGGAGAAAAAATCTACTCTAACTTAGAAGAGCAGATTGATTCCTTTGTGGAAACAGTCACAGAAAAACTTGCGTCCTATAAAGAAGAGAGAACAAAACAACGCAAGTCCCCCTTCGGGGGATCTCCCGTAGGGAGAGAACCTTCCAAACCAGTCTTTGCGGGCACGATTCAAAAAATTGATGACGCCATTCCTATCTTTGAGATTCCAAAAGAACGCATACCCACAAAAGAGGGAATAACCGACTTCCTCCTTGCAGGAGCAATTACTGCTCTTCCCCAGTGGCGCATTGGAGTTTTAATTATAGGAGGCATTCTTCTTTTTCAACTCATCCGCCGATTTTTCTTCTAAAATTTTAGTGGACCCTGCCGGATTCGAACCGGCGACCTCTTCATTGCAAATGAAGCGCTCTACCACTAAGCTAAGGGCCCACGATCACACGGTTTCCCCCGACCCCCCTCTTTTAGAAACCCACGGTTTCTAACGCTCACTTCGTTCGCTGTTTTCCTACACGGGGGAAACCGACAAATTACCCCGTGGTGGAAAGATCCGACCCCGCAGCGCGGGGGAGCTAAGAAACCGAAGGTGTCTTAAGCTGGGGGTCGGGGTAATTTGCTTGTGCGCGTGCCTGGACTCGAACCAGGGACCCCGTCATTATCAGTGACGTGCTCTAACCAGCTGAGCTACACGCGCATTTACTCTGCCCCATTCTAAACCCCGCTCCACTTTTTTGCAAGAGAAACAGAATAACGTTACCCGTAAAAAGTGGGGCGGGGTAAACAAAAACATGCCTTAAGTAAAGGCCTGCCTTGTTGTGTTAATCTCTGAAAGTTGTTCCTACCTCATCCTGCGAAACCTCGCAGGATAGGAGCCGACATATATAGGTTATCGACTAACACCACACATTAGTGTGCAAATTTTACACACCAATAATGATCGACACTCAAAGAATGAAATGATCCACGCACAGCTTCCGCTACGCGTGCCTTGTTCATGTTTCTCCACGTCTTTCGACGGGCATGGACTATATCTTCATCCTGCATCTCTTTTGCAGGAGCCAACGTGTAGTCTCTACGGGGTCAAGAGTTTATATCGCAACGAAGGGTGGACAAATTTCCTGACAATGTTATTGAATTTTTCTTTCGATGCTTTCCCAAAATACAAACGGTATCCAGAATTATTCCACTGATGCGTAGAATCCAATCCAAGGCTCTCCCTGAATATTTTCTGAACTACCTTAACTTGTTTGAGTGAAAGTCTCTGTACATTCAACAAAAGTCCATGATCTTTTCCATTTTGTCCTTTTAACTTTCCTCCATCATCCATAAACCAAACAGCTAACACAATGGGATGCCTTAAGAATATACCAAGATCTTTTGGTAGAATCTTTCTCCCACGTCTATAGAAAACTTTATGCCACCTTGTAAGCTCTGGGTGGCTTATGGTTCGAAATCTCCAAGAGCTTGTCTTTGCCTGGAATTTGGGTTTTGAGAAAACCCAGTTCTCAAAAACTTTATATTTCCACCATAAGTAAGCTTTCTGTCTCTCTCCATGTCCGATCTGAAGTCTCCAGTTTGTTTCCCATCCGTTGGGCAGCAAACACGCATCCCCCAATAAGGTTCCAAAAAGAACCCTCTCTTGGTATGGAGTGAACCGATTGAGATTTTCTCTAAAATCCCTAAGGGCTCTTGAATTTGTGTTAACTCTTCTTCCGACTTCCCTCGGTATTACCTTCATTCATTCATTTTATCACAAAATGAATAGGAGGGCTCCACCGATACAGTTAGATTTTTCTACCCCTTCTCAAGGGTAGGTCGCAAAGTCCTCGTTGGACCACGACTTAGCCCCTCTCACCGAGCCCAGCTTATTTACCCTTGCGGGCACTTTCGGCTGTTCCCGGCTCGCTTGGCTTGACGGGCGAATATTTTCTACGAACTTAGAATTGACGTTCCCATCGCGCCTGCGGATTTCCCGCACGCGACGAGCTCTAGTGCATCTGCTGTTTTAAAGCATACAGATTTGCTAACCCTATTTTGGTCAAATGTTCTCCCTTCTTAATTCTTTTCATCAAATCGCAGAAAATTCTGAAGTCTTTCAGCTTAGATTTTAATCGCAATCGGTATCGCCTAAAGAAAGGAACGATAATTTTCTCCAAATCCTTTCTATTCGCTACCTCATAGCGATAGCAATTCTGATGATTCTTTCGTTTATCCACTTGGAAGTAGACATTTCCACAGCGAAAGAACTCTTTAAGCTTATAGAGAATATCTTTATCCCTTTCAATAAGCTTAAGATAGAATCGAGGTTCAACTTTGACTCTTCTTTTTACTTGTGTTTGTATCTGAGGATTCTTCACGTACACCGTAAAGCTTCCTTCCCCATCTACAAGCCCAAGAATGTAATCAGGAGTTAACATAATTAGAGAAAGTCCTTCCCCTTGCGGGTACTATGACTTAGCTGACTTCTGACGCTGCGTAAGTTCATTATATCTCACATCCTGTGAAATAACAACGTCAGATCTCCTCGGGTTACTCAGTACTCTATTCCAGGCATCCTAGATGGACTTTCATTCTAACCTTCCTCATCCTCACCGCCTGTAATGAGTCGGTCATCCATTGTTTTTCTAGGCTGTCTTTTGCCGCCAGGTCCTTCGCTTGCCATCTCGCGATGGCAAACTACCTTTTGGCTACGTCCCGAAGGCGTACATCGGGAGTGCGGATTTGAACCGCACAGAATACTAAGCTGCCGAGCGCTTTTATTGTGAGTGCAGGACCCAGGAACATATTCCGCGCCACATGGCTGATTGGCGCGTACTAGCGATTCCGACTTCATGAGGTCGAGTTTCAGACCTCAATCCGAACTGAGGAATAGTTTAAGGGATTAGCTCCGCGTTGCCGCCTTGCAACCCTCTGTCTATTCCATTGTAACATGTGTGCCGCCCAGGATATCAAAGGGCCACGCTGACTTGGCGTCATCCCCGCCTTCCTCTTGGTTGTCCCAAGCAGTTCTCTGTGACACATAAAACACAGAGTAGGGGTTGCGCATGTTGCCCGATTTAACGGAGCGCCTCAAGGTACATGCTGACGACAGCCGTGCAGCACCTGGACTAATGTCCTTGTGGGTGGCCCCGACTTTCGTCGGGGTTTCATTAGTCTGTCAAACCCTGGTAAGGTTCTTCGGTTGTTGACGAATTAAGCCACATGTTCCACCGCTTGTGTGGGTCCCCGCCTATTCCTTTGAGTTTTAGCCTTGCGGCCGTACTTCCCAGGCGGGATGCTTAACGCGTTAGCTTCGCCACGTGAAGGGTCGACACTTCACATAGCCAGCATCCAATGTTTAGGGCGTGGACTACAAGGGTCATCTTGTAGAATTTTTACTATCCGTGTTGCCACGGAGATCGGACTATATCACTTTCTGAAATCGCTTATACCTTGATTTTTTCTCTGCAAGATATTTTTCTATCACGTCACGAGAAAACGATGTTTTCTCGACGACTTCAGAAATCCAGCGTTCTTGTAATTGGGAATCTTTGTAAAGAAGAATAACTTTGGGTAGTATACTTGCCACTGGAACATACGGTAGAATGATGCGTAAGAACTTTTTGAGTTCTTCGCTCGAACGGATCCATAATCGGTAATACTCACGCTTTGTCCCGTCACGCTCTCGAACAATCTTCGCAATCGCGACTTTAACTTTCCAGACCTTCTGCAGGTACTGTGCTAAAATCTTTTGGTCTTCGAGCAGAAACGGGTCCGTGCAAAACACTCCGCGTTTTCCATTACCAATCAACGAACCATCATCAAGCCACCACACCGCCAACGAAAGCGGTGTCAGCTGGTTAAGCCATTTTCGCTTAATGACTAAGCGATTATGCTTATGGGTCAGCTGGTATAATTCACTAAGTTGCTCTAGTGCTAGGCTCTGATATCGCAACATTTCTCCACCATAGCCATTCGGTTCTTGCTTCCACCAGCATTTTTCTCCGGAAATCTCTTTCAACTGTTCAACTTTCCAGAAGAAATAATCCTGTTGGAGAACCGAGTGACGAAAAGAAAAACGTGCGTTCTTGTAGGGTTTTTGGATCCTTAAAGATCCGTCACCAAGCAAAGAACCCAGCATAACTTCTTTACATCGATCCGACAAAAATGAATGCTTTGTATTCATTTTCTATCTTCTTACTTACATAGTCTCTACGGGGTCAATACCTCTATCGAGGCTGACTTCCCTCGGGATTGTCCGTTCGACTGAACGGAGTTCCCCGATATAGCTAGATGCGCACTCCGATGTTGCCACCGAAGGGGACACCATTCGTCTCGTTTCATACGAGACAAGGATTTATCTAATCCTTTTTGCTCCCCACGCTTTCGTCCCTCACCGTCAGGGTTGCCCCAGCTGAATGCTTTCGCCTTTGGTGTTCTTCTCGATATCAACGGATTTCACCCCTCCACCGAGAATTCCATCAGCCTCTAACACCCTCTAGCCCGCCAGTT
Source organism: Parcubacteria group bacterium Greene0416_39 (assembly GCA_007375675.1). Classification (GTDB taxonomy): domain Bacteria; phylum Patescibacteriota; class Minisyncoccia; order Minisyncoccales; family UBA10102; genus VMEU01. The sequence continues at coordinate 12,603 of VMEU01000006.1, forward strand.
TTCCCTGCAGTTCCAAGGTTGAGCCCTGGACATTTAACAAGAAACTTGGCGGGCCGGCTACGGACGCTTTACGCCCAGTAAATCCGGATAACGCTTGGAGGCTCTGTTTTACCGCTACTGCTGGCACAGAGTTAGTCCCTCCTTATTCTCAGGGTACCTTCTTCCCTCGATTGCTCTCGGGATTATTCCCCTGCAAAAGTGGTTTACAACCCGAAGGCCTTCATCCCACACGCGGTGTCGCTGGATCAGGGTTTCCCCCATTGTCCAATATTCTCGGCTGCTGCCTCCCGTAGGAGTATGGCCCGTATCTCAATGCCATCGTTGGGGAACGCGCTCTCACGCCCCCTACCCGTCATAGCCTTGGTAGGCTTTTACCCTGCCAACTAGCTGATAGGACGCAGACCGCTCCCAAAGTGGATTACTCCTTTACCCTTCGATTGCTCTCAGGGACCATCGGGAATTAGCTCCGCTTTCGCGGAGTTATGCCCGTCTTTGGGGTACGTATCTACGTGTTACTAACTCGTTTGCCGCTGCTCCCTCGGTCTTGCGACCTCGGGAACCGCTTGACTTGCATGCCTTATCCACACCGCCAGCGTTCATCCTGAGCCAGGATCAAACTCTCTGGCTAAACTTGAGAGTAGGAACAACTCTCAGAAATCAACTGTATTCAATTGACAATGTCCTACCCCCGCGGAAAAAGTCATTCAACCCCGCACCACTTTGACCTGAATTTTCACGATTAACCATATTGTTTGGTCTTTCGTTGAATGAAAGACAAAGTGGTGCTGGGTCAAAACAACTCCCGAAGATATTCGCAAAGAATACCTTCGGGAATCGTCTTATTCAACAAATTGTACTGAAAAAAGTTTCTGTTTTTCTCTGAGGGTATAATACTCTCGCACCAATCCCCTGTCAAGACATAGCTGAGCCTGAGGTCGGATTCGAACCGACAACCTACTCTTTACAAAAGAGTTGCTCTGCCGTTGAGCTACTCAGGCAGACATTATCCTTTTTTCTTGAGCTTATTCCAATAGTTTGAAGAGAACCTGCCGTTTTTTTCTTGCGACTTCTTGCGCAACGACACTAACCAGTCACTGGTTTTTGCCTCTGCTTTCATAGAAAAGATTCTCGCCTTTGAAACAAGCTTCTGGAGAAAAATCTCAGGCGAACTCAAGAGTTTTGAAACTTTAAACTCTGCCAATCCTCCTTTCTTTTTTATAGGAACTGCAAGAATCAAGGGAAGTTTTTTTCTTGTCATGTATGCCAATCCTGCAAAACTCCCAAGAAAAAGAACGATGGCAATAAGAGTTGGAACCATTGTTAGATCTCAAGGCGTGAGAATTGTTTTACTACAATATTCTCTCCAAGCCTTGCGATATACGTATTGACAAGATCACGAACCTGGTAAGAAGGATCTTTTACATAAGGCTGAGACAAAAACTCTTCTGTATTTTGCGGGTTCATAGAAGCAACCTGCAAAGCAAGTTCATGGCACAAAACCTTAAACTCTGGCGATCTTGCCACAAAATCCGTTTCGCACCGCACGTCAACCAACGCTCCCAGTTTTCCTGTAGAGTGGAGGTACGAGGCCACCACGCCTTCTCCAACCTCTCTCGCTTGTTTCTTTTCAGCAACTTCTTTCCCCCACTTCTTAAGCAACTCTCTTGCCTTTTCACTATTCCCTTCTGCTTCTTCTAAAGCTTTCTTGCACTCTGAAATAGAAATTCCGGTTGCCTCTCTCAGTTCTTTTATTTGATCAATTGTTGCCATTGGCAGTCGTAATTTTTTCTTTGAGCTTTAAAAGGATATATGCAATGGAACTGGCAGCGTCGTCGTTGGCTGGAATTAGGAAGTCAAGGAGCGAAGGGTCGCAGTTGGTGTCGCAGACTGCAAACGTGAGAATCTTTTTTTTCTTTGCTTCTTTTACTGCAAGCTCGTTTTCGTCAAGGTCGCACACGAACACAGCGTCAGGAAGCTTCATAAGATTTCTTATCCCTCCAAATTTCACTTCAAGACCCTTCCTCTCTTCTTCGAGTTTTGCCTGCTCCTTTTTTGTGTACTTTGCAATGTCGCCAGACTCTTTCATCTTTTCTATCTCCAGGAGCCGCTGAATCCTTTTTGAAATGCCTTCAAAGTTGGTTAAGGTGCCTCCAATCCAACGCTCGCAAATGTATGGAAGACCAAGTACTTTTGCAGTTTCCATAACCTGGCTTTTTATCTGAATCTTTGTTCCAACAAAAAGGATATTCTTGCCTTCCTGTTTGAGTTTTACCAGAGCTTCAAGCGCTTCTGCAAGTTTTTCCTTGGTCTTTTCAAGGTCAATAATATGAACGGTGTTTTTCACCCCTCCAATAAAAGGCTTCATCTTTGGGTGAGTCTTGGATGTTTTATGCCCAAAGTGAAGACCCGCTGCCATCATCTCTTCAATGACAGGGTCTTTCTGTATTTCTAGTTTTGCTTCAATAACTTCTTGTGCCATACATACCCTTGTACCACAGAGAACAAAGGATATCAAGAGGAGGGGTTGATTTTTTTCTTAAGATATGATAAAGAAAAACTATGAAAAAAGACATTCACCCAACGTACTACCCAAAAGCGAAGGTTTCTTGCGCGTGCACAAATACGTTCACCATAGGAGGCACAAAAGAATCCTACGATATTGACATTTGTTCCTCATGCCACCCTTTTTATACAAACAAGGAGAAAATCCTTGATACGTTAGGCCAGGTGCAAAAGTTTAGAAAACGCTTGAGCCAGAAGAAGGCAAAATAGATGCCAGATCTCAAAGCCCTCAAAGAGGAGTATGCGACGGTCCTGGAAGAACTCATGAATCCTGAGTTGATTGCAAATTGGGAAAAATTCCAGGAGTTTTCCAAAAGGAAGAACAACTTAGAAAAGATTCTCAAAAAGACAGAGGAGCTTGAAGAGCTCACGAATCAAATTGAAGAAAACGAGGGAATCCTCTCCTCTCAAGAAGACAAAGAACTTGCAGTATTGGCCCAGCAAGAACTTGTCGTGCAAAGAGAAAAAATAAAGGGCATAGAAAAGGAACTCCAAGAACTTACGAAAAAAGGCGCGGAACAGTTCCCTGCTGCTCTTGTTATGGAAATACGGGCCGGAACAGGAGGAGAAGAGGCAGCGCTCTTTGCGAAAGACTTGCATGAAATGTATGTAAAATATGCGATCTCTAAAGGCTGGAGCTCAAGGGTTCTCAACCTAAATGAAACAGATATTGCTGGACTAAAAGAAGTGTCTTTAGAAATTGAAGGGGAAGACGCATTTGAAAAATTACGGTTTGAGGGAGGCGTGCATAGAGTGCAAAGAATCCCTGTCACAGAAAAAGCAGGGAGGGTTCATACTTCCACAGCCTCTTTGGCAATACTCCCAAAGCCAAAGTACGAGGAACTTCAAATAAGCCCAAACGACATTCTCCTTGAGTTCTACAATTCTTCGGGCCCTGGAGGCCAGAACGTAAACAAAAGAAAAACTGCTGTGCGCGTCACGTATCTCCCAACAAAACTTGTCGTTACCTCCCAAACCTCAAGGAGCCAAGAGAAAAACAAGGAGTTTGCTATGGCACTTCTTTCAGCAAAACTTTTGGAACAGAAAGAAAAAACAGAAGAAAAAGAATTCTCAAAGGAGCGCAAAGCGCAGATTGGCTGGGCAAAGAGAGCAGAAAAAATCCGCACGTACAACTTCCCTCAAGATAGGTTAACAGACCACCGCATTGAGAAAAGTTGGCACGGCTTAGAGAAAATCTTATCCGGAAACCTTGATCCAGTTATTGGGGCGCTTCAAGAATTCCAAAACTCTCAAAAATAAACTATCGTATTAATCCTGCTATAGCAGTAATAATACGACAGCTTGTTTGTCTCTGTCCGAAGTAGGACTTCGGACAGATATCATTGATTACTGAAGAAACTTAGTTTCTCGGTTGATCTCGCTTCATTAGCGATCGCTTACCAAGCGAGATATACCGTTTACTACAATTTTCAATGTAGATTGGGTTGAAGAAAGAGAACCGTTGAGGGCTTTGATGTCTTCCTCATAGTTGGCGGCAATGCGCATCACAGAGTCTCCGTAGAAGCGGTAGCGGGTCTTTGAAGAACCTGAAAAGTAAATGAGGGCGGATTTCCACTCTGCGTTATATGTTTGCTTTGCCGCGCCAAAATCTGAAAGATAGAGGCCAGCAGCCATAAACGCGTCTTTAATGTCCCACGGGTTAGCCGGCCTTCCGAGGATCGCTGAAAGACGCGAGCGATACGCCTTCCACGTAGAAGGAATAAATTGGGCAGGTCCCATTGCTCCTCCATACCCTCCAACGCTTGGAACTGGGCAGGAAACAGGCGTGTTCAAGGGATCTCTCCCAAGTTCCTGCACAATCTCAAGAAACGGCTTGACGTCTCGGGAAGGTTTCATTACGTTTTTCACAAAAGCTGCCGAAATTACTCTCGTTCCGCTTCCTGTCTGAATATCCTTGAGAAAACACTGGCCCACGTTTTTCCCAAGGTTTGACTCTTGCGTGATCACGGCAAGCAAGAAGGCGGGCCGAACTCCGGTTTGGAGAGATACCGCATTTGCAATAGCAAGCGCTTCTCCAAAAGTTGGGGCTTCAGGCACTCCTATTAATTCAAAGATGCGCGACCTAATCTCTTGCGCGCGCTTCTTTTTATCCTGCAGAAGCTTCTGGTACTCAGACTCTTTGCCTTTGGTAGTTTCTAAAAGTCCTTGTGCCTGGCCTTGGAGGTTTTGGCTTTCCTGCTTTTGGAGAATTTGGATGCGCCTAAAGTTTTCTTCTTCGGTTTTTTCAGTTGCAAGGGCGCCTTTCTGGTTCTCAAGGTACTGCGTGAGACTTGTTAAATCTTCAAGAAGTTCCTGATTTTTTGCCGTCAAAGCCTGGAGCGCGGCAATGTTGGAGAAGAAGTCAGAAAGCGTTGCGCCAGTCAGTATGATCTCTGGCGTGCCTTTCTGATCTTCCTCCCAAATACGCCTGAGTGTTTCTGCCATTTGTCTCCTTTTCTTCTGAATGTCTTCGTTGGTCTTGATAATGGACCCTTCGGTATCTGCAATCTGGGAAGTAAGGTCTTTGAGAATCTTGGTGCTTTTCTCAATCTCAAGATTGGTCTTTTGAATTTTGCTTTGGAGAACCTTAACCTGATTTTGCAGCGTCTGTTTTTGCTGCTTGGTTTTCGTAATATCCCCTTCAATACTCTGAATCTCTTTTTCTAAAGCTTGCAGCTCTTGTTCAAGCTGGGTTCGTTCCTCAAGAGGAGTCTGCGCCAAAGCGTCATTCCACACCAAAAACAGCACAAGCAAGCACGCTTGCGTCACCATCAAAAGTTTATTCCGTAATCCACGCATTTTGTATATAGTATTTAGTATGCAGTATTTAGGGATCCCTAAATACTAAATACCAGACACTAAATACTATTTTTTTGGCTGCTCTGCAGCTTCTTCTTTCTTTGGTTTTTCTACCTTTGCGACATCTTCAACTTTCTCTTCCACTGGTTTTGCTAATTCTTCTTCCACTTTTTCTGGAGGCACCACTTGGGCAACAATGTCTTCGGGCTTAGCAAGAATCTCAACTCCTTCTCCTTGGAACAAATCTTTCACGAGAATCTTGTGTTCAAACGTTGTGAGGCCTACAACCTGAACTTTTATCTCATGGGGCAAGTTCTGAGGAAAGGCGCGCACCTGAACCTCTTGGATGTTTTTAATGAGCGTGCCTCCAAAGTCTTTCACGGCGGGAGCCTCTCCTTCAAACACAATAGGTATGGTTACTTCAATTTTTTTGTCTAGGGGCGGCTGGTAAAAATCAACATGGATAACCTTGCTTGAAACAGGATCGCGCTGAACTTCACGAATAAGCACGGGAATTGTTTTCTCTTCTGTTCCTAAATTCAAAAGCGAAGAGGAGCCTACTTCCTGATACACCTTTTCAAATTCCTTTTCCCCAACACTCAAAGAAAGAGTGCTCAGGACCGGCCCGTACAGTACGGCCGGGATAGAACCGGCCTTTCTCATAGTTCCTGTTTTTCTTCCCCGTTCAGTTCGGGGAGCTGTAGAAAGTTTCAGCATATAACCCTTTCCATACTCTTAAACCAAAAACTTTGCAAGTAGAATGGCAATGATATTCACGACTTTGATAACAGGATTAATGGCAGGCCCTGCGGTATCTTTGTAGGGATCCCCCACCATATCGCCGGTTACCGCTGCCTTATGCGCGTCAGACCCTTTTCCTCCAAAATGCCCTTCTTCAATAAACTTCTTGGCGTTATCCCACGCGGCTCCGCCTGAAGTCATAGAGATTGCAACAAACAGCCCTGTGATGATAGTTCCAATTAAAAATCCTCCCAAAGCTTCAGCTCCCAACAAAAATCCTACTGCAATGGGAGCTCCCACCACAATGAACGTGGGAAGAACCATTTCTTTGAGCGCGGCTTTGGTCACAATATCCACTGCTACGCCGTAGTCTGGTTTTCCTGTCCCGTCCATGATTCCTTTAATTTCCCTAAACTGTCTGCGTACTTCTTGAACCACTGCTCCCGCAGATTTACCCACTGCTCTCATCGCAAGAGATCCAAACAGATACGGGAGCGCGCCTCCCAATAACAATCCTGCCAAGACTTCGGGATTCGCCAGCTCAAAGACAAATACCTTTCCTGCTCCTAAACCAAGAAGCTCGTGGGTGTATGACACAAAAAGCACCAACGCCGCCAATCCTGCTGAACCTATTGCGTAGGCCTTGGTCACCGCCTTTGTTGTATTTCCTACAGCATCCAAAGGATCTGTTACATCGCGTACGCTTTGGGGAAGACCTGTCATCTCAGCAATGCCTCCTGCGTTATCAGTGATGGGGCCAAAGGCATCAATCGCAATAACAATACCGGCCAAGGAAAGCATCGCGAGAGCAGCTAAAGCAACGCCGTAGAGCCCTGCAAATGTGAACGCGAGCAATACTCCTGCAACGATAATAATCATTGGGGCAAAGGTAGCTTCCATGCCCATGGCAAGCCCAATAATGACATTGGTGCCGTGGCCTGTTTTGGAAGCTTCAGCAATTGCCTTCACGGGCCTAAATTTCTTTGACGTGTAGTACTCGCAAACCACAACAAGAAGCAAGGTCATTACAATTCCAACCGCCATTGCCCAAAACCAAGGCAGTACATTCTCTTGCGCAACAACATCCATTGCAACCAACACATAGTAAAATCCAGCCAATGAAAGCACTGCGCTTAAAACCAGCCCTTGGTACAAAGCTCGCATTATTCCTTTGCCAGAAATGCGCACACCCAAGCTCCCAATAATGGAGCCAAGGAGGGCAACCCCTCCTATCAAGAGAGGAATAAATGCTATGGCAGGAGAAGAAAATAGTAGCGAACCTAAAAACATTGCTGCAACAAGCGTAACCACATAGGTTTCAAACAGATCGGCAGCCATGCCAGCGCAGTCTCCCACGTTGTCGCCCACATTGTCGGCAATCACTCCGGGATTGCGAAGGTCGTCTTCTGGTATTCCTGCTTCCAACTTTCCCACCAGGTCAGAGCCAACATCAGCAGCTTTGGTAAAGATACCTCCTCCAAGACGCGCAAACACGGAAATTAAAGAACCTCCAAAGCTAAGACCAATAAGGGCAGTAATATCAGAGGTTAAAAGATAGTACCCTGACACCGCAAGGAGAGCTAACCCAACAACGAAAAATCCCGTGACTGCTCCTCCTCGAAATGCCAAGGAGAATGCGGGGGACAACCCTCTCTTTGCTGCCTCTGTGACTCTCACGTTTGCCCGTACGGCTATCATCATGCCCAAAAATCCTGCTAATCCTGAAGCTGCAGCACCAATCAAAAAACCAATCGCAACAGCTGGATTATCTAAAAAGAGAAACCAGAGAATCGCTCCAACAGGAAACGCAACCAATGCAATCGTTCGGTATTGCCTTTTTAAGTATGCCCACGCTCCTTCTTGAATAGCCAAAGCGATTTCTTGCATTTTTACATCGCCTTTGGGCTGCTGGAGTACTTGCCAAGCCAAAAAAACGGCATATCCAATTGACAAAACAGAAGCAAAAATAGGAAAAACCAACATATTTAGTATTCAGTATCTAGTATCTGGTATTTAGGGCGAGTACTATTTGATTTTCTGCAGACGCGTAGGGCCCCGCGCGAAGCGTGGGGTAAAGCGCAAAGAAAATCAAATAGTACGAGCTATAACTTCTACATGTTTCACTAACGTGGAAGCGTATCCCCATTCGTTGTCGTACCACGATAGCACTTTTACCAGGTCTCCGTCAATAACCCTCGTAAACGAAAGGTCTATGATTGCTCCATAAGGCTCCCCTATGATGTCTGAAGAAACAATAGGGTCTTTTGTCACCTTGAAAATCCCCTTCCATTTGGGCAAAGCGGCAGCATCTTCAAGGATTTTGTTGATTTCTTCTACGCTTGTTTTGCGCTTTGCAACAAAGGTGATGTCTGCAATGGAACCTGCGACAATAGGCACTCTCATTGCGATGCCATCAAACTTGCCTTCCAGTTCTTTCACGGCACGGGTCACTGCAATGGCTGCTCCTGTACTTGAAGGAACAATATTTTGACCAGCAGCTCTGCCGCGCCTCACGTCAGAACCTTTCACTGGTCCGTCAACCAAATTCTGGGTTGCGGTATACCCATGCACCGTGTTTAAAATTGCTTTTTTAATTCCCGGGTTTTCGCTCAACACCTGAACAACCGGAGCAGCAGCATTGGTAGTGCAAGAACCATTTGAAGAAATGGTGCAGCTTTTCAAATCGTCTTCATTGATTCCCATTAACACTGTTTTACCTCCTATTTCTTCACCCCCGACCAAACCCGTCTGCTGGCGAGCAGGAGCAGTAAGAACCACCCGCTTTGCTCCTGCCTTGAGGTGCAGACTCGCTAACTCATACGACTCAAAGGCTCCAGTTGATTCCACCACAATATCCACGCCAAGCTCTTTCCAAGGAAGTTTTACAGGGTCTTTTTCTTGGAGAACTTTCATCCCTTCCAATCCTCTATTAAATTTCCCATAGACCGTATCGTACTTGAGCAAATATTCCAAATTCTCCACGTCCCCTAAATCATTAATCGCAACAACCTCAAACTCCGACAAGTCTGTGATCTGCCGAAAGAAAAGCCGCCCAATTCTCCCAAACCCATTTATAGCAATCCTTGTCATATTGTAGTATTGTACCACGCAAAAAAGAAAAGAGGAAGCCATACGGCCCCCCAAACCTGCTTTTTACACAAGCCTATTGAAGAATTAATACTCCAATTTCATTCCAAGCTTCCCGGCGAGCTGCTGAATCCATTTTTCGTGGCGAGTTGTCTGCATTGCTATTGCAGAGTATTCAATCCTCAAATCATCTATTGCTTTTGCAAGACTATCAATTGCAGTGGTCAGATGATGCACAGACTCCTCAAGTTTTTCTACTCTTTCAGCGAGATTCTGTATCTGTATGCGTAATTCAAAAACGTCTTCCTTTGTGGCGGTCTTTTCAAGCTTCTCGTTTACTTTTTCGAACTTTCCATCCAGATATTCAATTAACTCAGAGAAATCCTGGTTCATAGCTCTATTATAGATCCTCCAAAATGAGTGTCAAATACTGCTCTGCTTGCGAGATTGTCTAACAGCTACTACGCGAGCTAACATGTCTGTTGTAACTACGATCGTAGTTACAAGAGACATCCTCCGCATTACTCCTCCTGCGAGATGAAGCTAGAACCTATTTTATCTGCTGATAAAAAACAATCTTGTATCCATCTGGATCTCGAATGACAAATTCTCTATTCCCCCAAGGCCAGTCACGAGGTTGACTTGAAGGTTTTAGCCCTTTATCAAGTAACGAGTTGTAATACTCATTAATGTTTTCAACGTTGACATAGATGTAAATTCCCAGCCCTTTTGGTCCTTTGCCCGATTCATCGTTAAGCTAGACTGTTGTTTCATCATGAAAATCTATGTAAAACTCTCCAAGCTCTGCGCTTATCTTATCCTTTGTTTCTTCTGTAATAATAAAACCAAGCTGTTTGTAGAACTTCGCAGTCTCGACAGTGTCTTTGACTAAAATCACTAATACATCAAGTTTTTTAAGCATGTGTTCATATTACCAAAAAATCGCCCACTTGGCGATTCTTTGGTTCTACTCGTAGATTAACCAATGACGTCTTTGATGGAGTCAATAATGTCTGTTGCGACAAGAGATTCTTTGTATATTTTCGCGGCGGCTTCTCCTGCTTTCCCGTTGATATATGCTGCTGCCTGCGCTGCGACAAACGGATTTATTCCTCGCGCAAGCAATGCTCCTGCGATTCCTGCCAACGTATCCCCTGCTCCTCCAATACTCATATAGGGAGACCCAGTTTCATTAAGCGCAACGTCAGTCCCATTGGTAATAATGTCGGTTTTGCTTTTTAGTAAGATGGTGGTGCGCAGTTTGCTTGCGATCTCCCGCACCTCCTGAATTCTTTGATCAAGTTCAAGAGGCTTCACGTCCTTTCCTCCAAGAAGCGTCAACTCAAAGGTATTGGGCGTGATGAGAAACGGCTTTCCCGCAAGAACATCCAGGCGTTTTGCAATCGCATGAATAGCGTCTGCGTCAATAACCACAGGCACGTTGATATTGCTCAAATACTCTATAATTGTCTCCTGGGTTTCCTGGGATCTTCCCATGCCTCCTCCTATGACCACAGCAATCTTGCCATGAGCACTCTCTCTCGCGCCCTCAGTCATGGTTAAAAGCGTTGGAAGATGCGCTTTCAGCAGATGAGTACTGTCAAGGGGAAACGCGGCAAGAATCGGAGAAAAGGAAGCGATAATGTCGGCTGCGCGCTTTGGAGCAATAAGCCGAACCATATCAACTCCTGCTTTGAATCCTGAAAGCGCTGCTAGCGCAGGAGATCCTGAATAAAACTCGCCTCCTCCAATAATAAGAAGCAGCCCGTAGTCATATTTGCTCACCTCGGCAGGCCGTTGAGGATAAACTTCTTTTATTATACGTGTAGTTACTGTATTCATGGTTTTCTGTCGTAGATTATCATATATGTTCGTCTTTGAGAAATTTCTGCATAAGGTACAGGTTAGACCTCATCCATGCTTTTTTGTTCCCACACTCCAGCCACTTTCCTTCAAGCTCATAGCCATACATGACCCTTCCCTCGTTTACCATATCTCCCAATGTCTCCCCAAACGAAATCTCTCCTTGTTTATTGGGCTTTGCCTTTTTAAGATAATCAAACACGTCTGGAGTGATGATTCTCCTTCCTGGCATTGCAAGGTTTGAAGGAGCAGTCCCTGGCTCTGGCTTCTCCATAATCTTTCTAATCTTGGTGAGCCGTGTCGCAATCTGCTCTCCCTGGCACACGCCATACAAATGAAGTTGGTCTTCAGGGAGTGCAAATAGCCCGGTGACCGGACACTGCGCGCTTCTGAAAATCTTGGCCAATTGCGCTAAAGCTGGCACTTTTGATTCTATCACATCATCCGGGGAAAGCACAAAGCAAGGTTCGTCTCCTATAAGCTTTTGAGCCTGGAGTATCGCGTGCCCTTCGCCTAAAGGCCTTGTTTGCTGTACGAACGAAAACGACATGCCCTCAAATGCTTTCTGAAGACCCTTTAACTCCTCGAGGGCCTGCGTTGCTTTACGTTCTTCCAAGAGTTTCTCAAGGATTGGAGACCGTTTTAAGTACTCAGAAAGAAACCTGAAATTCCTTGCGTCTACCACAAACACAACGTGTTTTACTCCGGAGTCTACCATTTCTTCAAGCGCGTAGTGAACCAATGGCTTGTCAGCAAGGGGAAGAAATTCTTTAGATACTGCCTTAGACAGGGGAAAAAATCTTGTTGCAAGACCTGCGGCAGGAACAATCGCTTTGGTGATCTCGGTCATGCTTTCTTGGCGCGCAAAAACGCGGGGATATCCCAGGCTTTTTCTTTTTCTTGGAGTTCTTCGATTTCTTCTTCAATTGCCTTCTGAAGCTCAAGCGCGTTTCTCCTTGGTTGAACCTGAAGAACCGGCTCCTGTTTCTCTGCGGAAGATCCCCCGAAGGGGGAGGGTTTTTCTTTTGTTTTTGGAGTCTCTTTTCTCAGAGCAAGACGAGCTTGCTTTTTCTGTTGTATTACAAGCGGTAAGCTCCTTGGCTTGGGAACCTCTCTCTGTACGGTTTTTGCTTGTTCCTTTTGAACTCCCAGCGCAAACAGCGTAATCCTCATTTTCTTCTCAAGCGCATTCTGCAAAGTGATGCCAAAAATAACTTTTGCTTTAGGGCTTTCCTGGGAAAGCGCCTTGCAAACCTGAGAAACCTCCTGCATCTTCAAATCTTTTCCCCCTGAAATGTTGAAAAGCACTCGCTCTGCTCCTTTGCTTGAGTATTCAAGCAACGGGTTTGCCAGCACTTGCTCCAAAACCACGCTGGCGCGATCTTGGCCAGAAGAAACTGCGCTTGCGAGGTAGCTCAACCTATCTTTCCCTTCCAACAAAGACTGAATATCTGCAAAATCAATGTTGATAAGCCCTGGCAAAGAAAGAGTTTCCATAAAACCTTGGAGGCTTTCTGCGAGTTTTTTGTTGAGGGCAGAAAGCGCAACGGTAAAGGAAACTTGTTTTTCAACAATGCCAAATATGTTGTCATTGGGAATTAAAACGTACGCATTCACCAATGGTTTCAATTTTTCTAAACAAGAAAGTGCCAGCTCCCTCCTTTTTTCTCCTTCAAAAGAAAAAGGCATGGTGAAAATGCCAATGGTCAAACATTTAAGTTCTTTTGCAGTCTGCAAAAACACGGGGGCAGCGCCAGTGCCTGTGCCTCCCCCAAGCGAAGCAACGAGGATAAGAAGGTCTTGCCCTTCCATGAGCTTTACAAGCTTTTCTTTGTCTTGTTGGGCTGCTGTTTCTCCCAAAACAGCGTCCATGCCGCATCCCAACCCATGGGTGAGCTTCTCTCCAAATGTAAAAGTCTTAACATTCTTGCGAGCAATTTGCCGCAATGCCTGAACGTCTGTGTTTGCCGCGACAAAATCAAGTTTTTTTACGCGCTGGGCAATCTCTGCAATAATGTTGCTCCCGCCCCCGCCCACTCCCACCATTTTAATCTTTGGCTTGTACACCCTGTCAAATATATCCTGTGCTTTGGCCCGCCCTAATGCCTTGCCGGCTTTAGGCGGGTTTTTGATTTTCTTTTTTGCCATTCATATAGTCTACTTAAAACAAAACACCCCGTCAAATGACTAGGGCGTTTTGTTTTCGCTTACCCTGTAGTGAAACTTTGACCGCCTTCGGCGACGATGTGTCTCGCGTAGCGAGACACATGTCAAAGTTCTACTACGGGGTTATCTTCGGAAATCTCTCTGAGGCTTTGGCCTGTTGCGATAGCACTCCTGGCAGTATACGTCGCTTCCTTCCCTTGGAGGGAAAGGAAGTTTCGTAATGGCAGTGCCGCATTGAGCGCATGTCCAGTTTCCTTCGTACATTGGCCTCTCAAAAGATCGTCCTCCGTCGTTTCTCTCTTCCATGGTATGTTGAAAGTTCAAATTGCTTGCTCATATTCTATCTATATGATGCTGTACCTCGACTTATGTACAATAAGAGTATAGCATACCTGTCCACCTCTTGTCAACCCCGTAGATCTACGGGGTCAACCCCTGTTGAACAATCTCAGACGGCTTTCTACCAACTGCTCAATTTTATCAAACGCGGGAGCTAAGAGACGGTACGGGGCCACCTCATCAGGATTTTTTTGCAAGGCCTCTTCAACTCCTTGCCTCCAGGCCTTGCGAAGCTCTGTATTAATATGGATAATAGATATTCCATCCTCAATTGCTTTGACAAAATCCTCGTCTTGAATCCCAGAACCTCCGTGAAGCACCAAAGGAACGCCAGCTGCTTCTCTGATTTCTTTGATCCTTTCAATGTCCAACCTTGGATCGGAACTGTCTTTCAACATTCCATGGATATTGCCAACTGCAGGAGCGAACAAATCAACTTTTGTTTGTTTCACAAAGTCTTCTGCGTCTTGTGGCAAAGTGAAATCCTCTTGTTTTGAAGCTGCGCCCTTAGGAAGTTCATTCAGAATCTGGGAAGAACCTCCAATATATCCCAACTCTCCTTCTACCAATATGCCAGGATTCTTTGACTTCACATACTCCACTGCCTCTTTTGTTTTCTTTACGTTTTCCTCAAAAGGAAATTGCGCTCCGTCAAAAATCACCGAGTCAAACCCGGCTTCAACTGCTTCTTTCACGCTCTCCAAGGTATGGCAATGGTCTGCGTTAAGGAACACGGGCAGATTCTGTTCTTTGAGTGAACGAACGAGCGCCGAGGCCTCTTTTGTCCCAAAGAATTTTCTTTCGCCTTCTGAAAGCCCAATAAGCACTGGGATCCTTAGTTTGGAGGCAGCAGATACAATCGCATGGAAGGCCGTGGTATCGGAGATGTTAAAGTGACCTATAGCGACTCTTTTTTCTTCCGCTTCCTTAATGTATTCTTTTAGTGTTTTCATAGAAAAACGAGAATAAGAATCAACCCGTTGATAATCGCGCTCGCGATGCAATATTCGCACCACATTTTGAGCTTGAACACCTGAATGCTAATGAGATAGAACGAAGCAAGAGATGCGAGGACAGCGGAGATTCGCAAGAGAGAGATAACTCTCAAGTCAACAATCATTTCTTTTCCCTGGCTTAGCAACAAAACGCCCCCAAATACTACAAGGTAAAAAAGAATTCCTGGCACCTCGTTGGGAATTCCAAGGGTCTTGCTGTACTTGCTTTTCACAACGTTATCGCAATCTTGCCCAAGAAAACAAACAATCTTTTCGTTCTTGAGTTTCTTTGAAAGAAGATGCGCAGAGATGCCAAGCCCGAGGAAGGAAAGGATGAACAAAGACACGATCATCGAATTTCAAACTTAAGGGTCACGTCAACGGTAATGTCTTGGGAGCCTGGCTCAATAGTAGGCAAAGAGGATCTTTCTTTGCCTTGGGCTTCAAGAGTATAGAACGGAGTAGGGCTTACCCCTCCTTCTTCAATGGAGATCAGCTTGCCTAATTTAAATCCACCTGCGCGGGCCAAAGCCCTTGCTTTTCCTTTTGCTTTCTCGATAGCTTCTGCCCTTGCCTCGTTTTGCACCATCTCAGGGTCGTCCACGCCAAAGGAAAGTCCCGACACCGTATTCGCTCCTTTTCCCACGAGCCCCGCAAGGATCGTTCCTATCTTTTCAAAATCGCGTATCTTGAGTTCAACCATCTGACTGATTGAGTACCCTACAATTTCAGGAGGAGGACAGATACCGTCTCCCTCAGAACACCTTGAGTACTGATATCTGGGTTGAATGTTGTACGCGCTTGTTTTGATATCTTTTTCATCAATCCCCTGATCTTTTGCAAAGGCGATGGCGTCATTAGCCTTTTGAGTGTTTTCCTGCTGGAGGTTCACCAAGTCAGTGCCACCGTCTGTGAGAACGGAGAAACTCAAGCTCGCAATGTCTGGAATGACCGTGACCTTCCCCTCAGCCTGCACAAAAAAGGTCCTGGCAGGATACACTGATTTCCCGTACGAGAACGCAAGAAGCAACGAGGAAACTCCCAAGGCTGCCATCAAGAATATGCCTACGGCAAGAACGTATGGTCTGATTGTGTTATTCATATCTTTATTTCACGTCAAGGAGTTCCACCTCAAACATAAGGGTAGCATTGGGAGGAATGGCTCCTGGAATTCCCTGCTCTCCGTAGGCAAGAAAAGGAGGAATAACAAGCTTTCTCTTGCCTCCAACTTTCATTCCAAGAACTCCTTTCTCCCAGCCCTGGATAACCTGGTTTTGGCCAAGAACAAACTCAAAGGGTTTCCCCCTGTCATGGGAACTGTCAAACTTTGTTCCGTCTAAAAACGTGCCTTTGTAGTGAACAGAAACTCTGTCTTCTGTTTTTGCCTCTTTGCCTTGGCCCAAGGTAATGTCAGTAATCTGGAGGCCCGCCTCTTTATCGGGCGGGCTTGCCTCGCCAAGTACAGTACTGTACTTGGCCTCGCCAGGTACAGTACTGTACTTGGCCTCGCCAGCAGGCGCTCCCTCTTTATTTTGCTGTTGGCTAGTTGGAGATTTAGAAAAAAGCACAGTAAAAAGAAGCACGCCGAGCACCCCTACAATCAAAAGAATAAAAACAATTGGTTTCATGGTGTATTAAGATATTGTATCATCGCTGGAGGTTCTTTTGCAAGGTATTCCCAGAAGAGATGCCCAAGGAAGAGCAAAACAATCAAACTAAGATAGGCAAAGAAAAACTGCAGATACGTAAGGCTAAGGTTTGCAAAGAAGTCCGCAAAGGTAATGGTGCCCCAGGAAGAAATGGAAATAACGCCGGCAACATCTCCTATTCTTTCCCATTTCTTTGCCAACTGTTTGCCCCCCTCCTTTACTGAAGCCATCATTTTTCTCGTGATGGGGCCCGCAAGCAGAGCGCCGTTAACAATCAAGATGCCCACCACGGTCTGCATAAAAAAGAATTTTGGCGTAAGGGCAATGGCTTCTTGAAATATGAAGGCAACGCTCAAGAAATCAATGCCAAGCCCAACCCAGATAACCTTGCTTATTGTGGGAAACAAGGGGTAGACATGCTGTTTTAAAATTGCAGAGGATTTTGACGTGAGAAACAGAAAGTCCAACACCAGCACCGTGCCAACAGTAAGAATAGAGTGAAGCGTATGCCCCCAAAAAAACACTTGCGCTTTATCAAACGCGCCGTGCCAAGAAAACAGCATCATCAAAAGCACAACAAACCCAAGCTGCAATGCATAGAACCATTCCATATGCTTTTGGAAGAGTTGAGGCCGTAGGCGGCGCAGCGCAAAACCCCCGGCAAACGCAAGCATCCAGAGAAAAACAAAGGGGCTCGAAACTTCTAGTCCCAAAGAGCGCTGTTCTTCTGTTGCAACAATGCCTATTCCTTCATGGGCGTATGCTGGGAGAAAAGAAGAGAGCAGAAACCACGAAAGAAACGCTATGAAGAATCCAGCTGCAAGAGGAAAAAGGAGTCTGGCCCCAAGCCATTCGTAGATTATGCAGGAGGCTGCTTCTTTGGCACGGTGTTTACTCCATTTGGTAAATACAAACCCCCACAGGGATACGGCTCCCGCCAAGGCTAACCCAAGCTGTCTTCCAAAAAGAAGGAATTCTGAAAATTCAACGCTAAACATTTGTTTTCCCTTGAAGGGAATTTTGAAAAAGAAATAATAGCACCCCTATCCCGTAGAAAATCTTTCCAACCATCCACGCAAAAAAGCTTCCGGTAAAGAAGATAAAGGGAAGACTCAAAAGAAGGGTTGCCCCTGCAAGCAACAAAAAGATCTCGCTTATGTGTCTATTATTGTACCACATGAGGCGGTGCTCCGTGAGCTATTATCTCTATATTACAACTTTTGTGCTCTTTGCACCACGCTTCGCATTTCTCGGCCCATTCTTTCTCTGCATACATAAAACCGCACTCTTTACACCGATACAATTCTTTACCTTGCTGTTGAATTGTTTTAACCATAAGTGGCGTGTACCTCGGTTCATCGAATCTGAAGATTCTTCAGAATCTGAATGATCTAGAACCGAGGATTTTAAAGGGTATTGACACCCAGCGAACGCTTGCTATACTGTAACTATCACTACGAAAAAGACCCTTATGAGGTTCCGTCCCCATCGGGGGCTTTTTCTTTTTCGGCCCCTAGAATTGAACGCTGGTCGTTTATATATGCAATCCGCGCACCCGTTCTTTTAAGAAGTATTGAGCACCTTTTTTCATTACTTGGTGATAATATCGCCAGAAACTTATGCTTCTCTAGTAAAAACTTAACCAAACCTGCATAGTCACCATCGCTTGCTATAATAACCGCCCCTTCGAACTTATTCTCATATGCGTCACGCGTTGCCTGCAATACCAAATCAGCATCACAATTTCCTTTTGGCTTTCCGTCGCCATCATAAACCACTTCTTTGAACACAAGCGTGAAACCTGATTCTTGCAGGTGCTTATAAAGCTCTTTGTATTTTGGTATCAATCCAATGAATAAGTAGGCGGTACGCACTCCGTATTTTTCAGATAACCACACTCTGAATCTTTTGTAATCAAGCTTCCAGCCCAAGCTCGCAACGCCTTTATATAGGTTAGCACCATCTATATAGGCAAAATTCTTTTCTTTCAGATTCATAAAAATGTTGTGTATCTCGGTCTAGCCGCCCATTTCAATGGGCGAGCCTCGCCTTCTTGGCGGGGTCATTTTAGCACAAAACCTGTCCCGTAGTGAACTTGTTCTACTACTGGGATGAGATAAATGAGACACTGGATAGGGGTATTATCTCGTGTCTCATTTCGCAATGTATTTCAGAAGCGATTCTTCCTAGTCAAAACAGGTTTCTTTACCTTTTAGTTCGTTGAACGCTTTTGCGCAAGAAGAATCAAGTTTTGTATATTCCTTGAGTACCCGCACGGTCTCCTCAATAAATCCTCCCACGGTACCATCAGAGTCATCGACGCCGCCCCGGCACAGTTTATCATCAAGCCGCAAAAGCATATCAATTAGTAACTTGGTTGTTTGCTCACTTACCGGCAACTCGGAAACAATCTTTGATAGACGATTACATCCTTCCGAAAGTGAGTTTTGATATGAAAACCATATCCGGGACGGGCCATTGTATGGCTTGATATATTTCATGGCGCCAGTGATAGATTTTTTAGTTGTGGACAATTCTTCTTTGCTTAATGCTCCCAACCGACCGCTGCAAGTGACCTGAGATACGGGTCGCTTGTCTTCGTCGCTAAGTTTTCTACCGCCCATCACGGCATAGATTGCCACTGCCACCATGTGCTTGCAGAGCGTATCGTTCTGACCAAGATAGCATTCGCAGCTCCCCCGGTCATAACGATGACTATCAACATAAACTCGATAAGGCTTGGTGCCCAAAACAGTTGCGAAAAAGCCGTTCAGTTCTTCTGTCCATTGGGTTACCTTTCTGCTTTCATACGCATTAACCGCCTTCTCAAAAGTCGGCTCATCCGTTGCAAACTTAATTTTTTCTAGATCGTAGGCTGGCAACATAAAAATACAATAGTAATTTGACATTAGCACCTCAATGTGTAAAAATAAAGGTGTATGAAAAACGGCAATCAAGCCACAATCTTGACCCCAAAAGAGGTGACAGAATATAAAACACCTTTGCCTGCAAGCTGGAAAAGGGCAGTCGGGCTTTTACGCAGAAAAAGAAAAGCTCTGGAGCAACATTTAAAAACCGTCCGCAAAGAATGGGGTCGTCATTCTCCTCAATATGACGATTGATGCAAATATTGCTATCGCATTCCTTGGAGGAGATACTTTGGTTGTTTCTGAACTCTCCAAGTGGAGAGAAGAAGGACTACCTCTTTTTCTTTCCACCGTTGCGGAAACCGAAATACTTTCCTTCTCTCATTGGACAAGCCAAGAACGAATCGCTACAGAGCAATTTCTTGAGCAGAACTTCACCTCGATTCCCTTTGATCGCAACCTCTCCAGGATTGCGGCTTCCATTCGTAGAGACGTAAAGATCAGATTCCCCGATGCTGCCATTGCAGCAACTGCTCTCTTTACTCATACTCCTCTTGTCACTCGCAACCAACGCGACTTCAAACGCATCCCAAATCTGCGTATTGTAAGCATGTAATGCGCCAGAAACGTGGACGCGGATATGAAGAACTACGCAAAGTACATCTTGCGGGAAGGAAACATATTTGAGAAGCGAGAACTGCTCACCTATCTTAAAGACCGGATACTGCTGGCAAACAAGGTTATCACGCTCGCAAAGTAGGCAGAACAAACGAAAAGCCACCGATGAGGTGGTTTTCGTTCTAAATACGGCGCTCGGCCAGCATGCCATTTCGGAATGGAAATGTTGGAATTTCGAGGGGTCTAGGTCACCTCGATACTTCCAACCTTGGCTGTGTGCCTCGGTCTAGAACTCATCGAGTCTGAGACTCTCAGAGTCGAATGACCAAGGGTTTAAGAGGGATTCTAGGGCTTTCTAGGGGTGTCTCATCTACCCCTCTCGGTCGGGGTCATTTTAACACAAATGCGACACTGGATAAGGAGGGACTATTTGAAGGCTTTTAGAGAAAAAAGTAGCGGTATTTGGATGTTTTTATCTTTAAATCTATAGATTCCTTTCTCGTCCTCTTCCATGAAACCCGGAAACTGTTCATATACAGTAAAGGGGAACTCATGCAGAAATTCGATCTTTAGCCCTTCTCCTAGTAAAACATTGATAATATCGCTGAGAGTATGCGTCCACATGTATGCTTTGCTTTCTATGATCACAGTATTATCTGCATAATCAGGACCAGACTCTTCGATAAATGGCTCCTTAGTAAAATATGGTTCAGTTATTTTAAAGTCTTTACTGAGGATAGTAGTTAGAGGATGAATCTCAGCTATATAAAAGACACCCCCATCTTTAAGGAAATGATGTATGACCTCGGCCCACTTTTTCAAATCTGGTAACCAAGCGAGAACTCCGTAGGAGGTAAAAATAATATCAA
This sequence comes from Parcubacteria group bacterium Greene0416_39, assembly GCA_007375675.1. Lineage (GTDB taxonomy): Bacteria > Patescibacteriota > Minisyncoccia > Minisyncoccales > UBA10102 > VMEU01. The sequence goes on from VMEU01000006.1 coordinate 33,158, forward strand.
ATTTCTTATCAAGGACATCTGGTAAGTTATAAATATCAGAGCAGATAAAATGGGCTGATACTCCTACTTCTTGGCTTAACTGTTTAGCCCACCGCCCAAGATATAGTTCCCATCCCAAAATGGCATTGAAGATGTAAAAGAGTTTTCCCCTTAACATTCCCCATCTCTTCAAGTTCTACCGAATTCAAGTTACTCTTTCCTTTTTTAAAACTCTCCACATCATAATGTTTAGAGTTTGCATGGATAGGCGTAACTTTATCCCACCATTCTTTATTAGCTCTCAAGTAGTCATTCATAAATTATTCATGTAAGCATAGGGCTGGCTAAACCAACTAATGTCTCCCGGTCACTTGACTTAGCATATGCTTACTTTATTAAGCCGAGTTTCTTTTCTCGGCGCCAACCTTTGATTTCTCGCTCGCGTCTTCTGGCATCTTTCAGATTATCAAACGTTTCGGAATACTTTAATTCAACTGGTCTTCTTATTTTTGTGTAGTGAGCACCCCACGTTGATTCGTTGTGTTGTTTTATGCGTTTTACCAAATCATTGGTGCATCCGACATACAATGACTTGTCTGCACACTCAACGATATAGACGTAAAACTTCATGAGGAACGAAATTGTATTAGGCCCTTCGTCGTCCTTCGTTGATACTCAGGATTCCTCAGGGACTTCGATTTTCTTAGCGTTATTGATGATGGTCGGAGTTTCTGAGGGAGTACCCGAAGAAACGGAGACACTGAGATTTGAACGAAGTGAAAATCGAAGTGCTGCCAGGCTAGGAATCGAACCTAGATTAATGGATTCAGAGTCCATCTTCCTACCTTTAGAAGACCTGGCAAAGTATTTCAATCTTATCTCATTTCTCTCAAAAAATCCAGGCCTTCTCATAAAATAGAGGGGGGCGTTGTTGACGTTTTGTGAAAAGCATTTTAAAATACATCTTGGTACCTGCTAACGCTGGCTCATTCCATCAAAAAGAGAACGAGGAGGCCAAAGTGAATATTGTTGTATTCCAAGGTTTACGGCCTATACACCCTGCGGCATGGCAAGACATGCTTTCCATACCTGCGGTATCGCTAAAAATCCAGGCAGCTCAGGCAATCCTTAAGGAGGAGGATATAAGAGTGGAGGGTTACCCCTTGAACCTGATTGATTACTCAACGGGAAAGATCCCGCCGCTCTCACATCATACCCTCACGGTGTTTGAACATCCCATGATCTTCCTCACAAGCCTTGCTTTATGGGAAGCGAAAAAACCGCCGTGTGATGGTGTCATGGGCTTCAGTATGGGAGAGTGGACAGCTGCCGTCGCAGCAGGATGTCTTGGTTTCCGAAAGGGATTTCTCACAATAGTCAAACGAGGAATGCTCACGTCCCAAGCTGGAGGATCTTCTCTACTCTTGAGGGGACCACTTCCCATCAAACGGCTGAGAGCATTCTCTGCATTCACAAAGGACGTGTGGCTTGCGAATATTAGTAGCTTCTCCCAAGGGATTATCTCGGGCGAATCAGAGAAAATCACAGCAATCCAACAGGAACTCGGGAAATCCCACCGCCAGCTCAAAGTAAATCCCCTTGACATTGGAGGTGCATTCCATACCCCTGCCATGAGAAATGCTAGGAAAGAGTTGACAACCTTTCTGAGGGATGTAAAATTCCGCAGTCCGCGAGTTCCTCTCATCCTAAACGCCACAGGGGAACCGGAGGAAAATCCAAGTGAAATCAAACGACTCCTCTTGCGGCAGATGACTGCTCGCCTCTATTTCCCAAGAACCGCAAGAAAACTGCCTCCTAGCGCAAGCATTCACGAAATTGTCGTTCCTCTTGGGGGACGACTCACCGTATCTCAATTCATCAACGATGGAAAGAAGAGACCACGTCAACTTTCTTTGCCAAAAAGAACAGCTATCGCTGGGCAATCTGCGTAAAAGCGCAAAAACAAGAAGGGGGCCCGCTCCAAACCAATTTGGAGATGGGCCCTTTTTATATCCTCAAATACTTTTGTATGGCAACAACACTTGAGACAACTCCAAGGCCAATGCCTACTCCGAACTCAAGGGCCAAGAAGAGAAAAACATGGGAAGTGAAATATTCAAACAGGTTGAACCCTGAAAGAAAACTTTCAAATCTTGGCCCTGCAAACCAGCTCAAAAAGAAGAGAAAAAGAAACGTGAGGAGCCCTCCAAATACCCCTACTACAATGCCTTGAACCACAAAGGGGCCTTGGATAAACGAGTTTGAAGCTCCCACAAGGCGCATCACTTCTATTTCGTCTCTTGAGTTGTATATGGTGAGGCGTATGGTGTTGAACGCAACGAGAACCGCGATGAAAGCAAGCCCAACGCTCACAATTAAAACCACGAGCCGGATTCCCTTGGTGAGCTCTTCCATTCTTTGAATAACATTCTGCCTGTCTTTGTAGTCAACGCGCTCCACAATGCCGGAAAACGCTTCCTGCTCAAGAAACTGCGCAATTTTGGGATACTGGCCAGGATCTTTTGCAAGAATATTAAGAGAAGCCAACAAAGGGTTGGTTCCAATTGTCTCAAGCGCGTCTACGATAAACTGGTCGTTTTTATGAAGCGCGACAAATTCTTCTAAGGCTTTGTCTTTTGAAATATACACTGCGTCCTTCACTTCAGGAACTGGGAGTAGGCGTTCCTTGAACGCAAGAATGTCTTCTTCTGACGCGTCTTGCGCAAAGTACACGCTCACGTCAACTGAATTCTCAAGACGAGAAAGCAAAAATACGCTCACCCCCTGCAAAAAAAGCAGGGAGCTGAACATAAAGACGACAACCGCAGTAACAATGAGCGCGGCCCAAGTGGAACTCTTGTCTCTTGAGAATTTTTCCCATCCAAGCAGAATTATTCTTTCTAAGGCAAGAAACATTGTGGTCAGAGAATAAACTTTCCCCGTTGTTCATCTCGTATAAGTCTGCCTTGTTCTAACGTGAGAACCCTTTTGCCCAAATGATTGATAACCTCTTTATTGTGAGTTGCAAGAATAACCGTGGTCCCAAGATCATGAATCTTGATCAAAAGCTGGATAATGTCATGGGTGTTATAAGGATCAAGGTTTCCGGTAGGCTCGTCTGCAATAATCACTTCGGGTCTGTGGATGAGGGCGCGCGCTATTGCAACCCTCTGCTTTTCTCCTCCTGAAAGTTGGGCTGGAAAATGATGGCCTCGCTCACTCAACCCCACAATCTCCAGTACATCATGCACGTCACTCTCAATCACTTGGTTTGGAGCTCCCATAACTGCCATCACGTACGCGACATTTTCATACGCGGTTTTTGCAGAAAGGAGCTTATAGTCTTGGAACACCACGCCTATCTTTCTCCTTAAGTTAGGAATCTTTGCCCTTTCAATCTCGTGCACATTCTCCTTGCCAAAATAGATCTGGCCTGCAGTTGGTTTTTCTTCTGCAAGCAAAAGCTTCAAGAGCGTGGTCTTCCCTGCTCCAGATCTTCCGACAAGGGAGACAAATTCCCCTGTCTGTATCTCAAAAGAAACACCTTCTACCGCAACGCTCTTTGGGGGCCTTCGGCTCTGAGGCTCAGTCTCGAAGAGGTATATCTTGCTTACTTTTTCAAACTTTATCATTTTCTGATTTGGGCTTCAATAAACTCATCCAAGCGTCCGTCAAGCACTCCTGCCGTATCTGATGTCTCCACATTTGTCCGGTGATCTTTTACCATTTGGTAGGGATGCAGAACATACGAGCGGATCTGGCTGCCCCATTCAATAGCCATTGGCTTGCCTTGAGCTTGTCGAAGGGTTGCCAATTCTTTGTCCTTTTCTTGCTCTCTTATTTGGTACAGCTTTGCGGCAAGGATTTCCAACGCGCGTTCTTTATTCTGCTGTTGGGAGCGCTGGGTTTGCGATTCTACCGCAATGCCGGTTGGAATATGCACAATGCGCACTGCGGTTTCCCTTTTGTTCACATTCTGGCCTCCGGGGCCTGAAGACTTTGAAACCTCCAAAACAATCTCTTCTGGTTTTATCTCAATCTTCTCTTCTCCCAACCTAATTTCGGGCAATACTTCAACTGCGGCAAAAGAGGTATGGCGCAACGCCTTTGCAGAAAAGGGTGAAATCCGCACGAGGCGATGCACGCCAGTTTCCTTTTTCAAAAACCCATATACAAAGGAACCTTCAATGCCCATACTCACTTGATTGGCTGACTCATGGATAATGCTCGTTTTGAAACCTTTTCTCTCTGCATAGCGCTGGTACATTCTCAAGAGCATGGTTGCCCAGTCTTGCGCGTCTTGGCCCCCTGCTCCTGCCGTAATGGTGAATATGGCGTCTCCCGTATCATACTTTCCTGAAAGGAACGCTTTGGTTTCTTCCTTGCTCAACTCCTCTCCCACAAGCTGAAATTCTTTTTCGCTTGCCTCTTCTCTTAAACCCTCAACTTCTCGTTTTAACTCAACAATCGCAGAAACGCTTTCTTGGAGGCGCGCAAGGTCCCTGCTCATCAATGCAGCCCTGGCCCTGTCTTGCCAAATCTGGGGATTCTCTAATTCTTTCCCAATGCTTTCAATTTCTTGTTTCTTTTTTGCAATGTCAAAGACGGTCCTCCAGAAACTTGAATCGTTTCTGAAGGTCTAAGACTCTCTCTCCCATGGTTTGCGCCATATACCTTATTGTAGAGGAACTAGAGAGAAAATCAAATCTTGGAGCCGATGGTCGGATTCGGACCGACGACCTACTCTTTACGAAAGAGTTGCTCTACCGCTGAGCTACATCGGCATGTACGGAAAGCCTCATAATTACTTAGCAAGAATATACGCGGACGAAGGCCCTTTGCCAACCTGGCTAATCATTTTTAGTTTCTTAAGTTTTTGCAGGCATAATTGAGCTGTCCTTTTAGGACATCCAAGAACATCCATTACGTCCTGCACCGTAATCTTACTCACTTGATCTAAAAATTCAAGGATTTTCATCTGGTCTTTATTAAGATAAATCTGGGATGTGATGTTTTGATCAATTTTTCGCAAAGCGAGAGTGGCAACCTTGGCCTTTACGTTATCAATTTCCTCTTTGAAGCCACGCACGAAGTACTCGAGCCAGCGAGTAAAATCAATCTTCCTTTCTTCGTAGGTTCTGCCCAAATTGATAGCCTTGTAGTATTTTGACCGATCTGTATTATAGTAATCCTCCAGCGCAAAGAGCCGCCTAAAATCGTAGCCCCGAGCGTAGAGAACTAAAGTTGCAAGCGCCCGGGCGGTTCGGCCATTACCGTCGGCAAACGGGTGAATAGCTGCAAATTCCGCATGCGCTATGCCAGCGGCAATAATCGGGTTGACCCCATTCTTATCGCTTTTCTGTATCCACTCTACCAAATCTCTCATAAGTTGAGGGACCTTCTTAGCCTCGGGTGCCGTATAGACGGTCTCTTGCGGCATGCCGAGCCGTCTCCTTACGACATGCACAGGGCCCTTCCTATAGTGGCCGGATTGTTCTTCAGGCAAGGTCTTGTTGGTAACTAATGCATGAATTTTTAATATTGCCTTTTCGGTAATAGGCAGTTTTCTCTCAACCATCTGGCTGATATAACGCAATGCTTTAATATAATTCTCAACTTCATATATATCGCGCGCGGGCGCATCAATTTTTTGATGCCCAAGAATCGCCTCCACTTGATTGAGATTTAGCATGTTGCCTTCAATGTGCGTAGAGCTGTGCGTCATTCGGATCAACGCCTGACGCCTTAGTCGAAGCTCTTGTTTTGGAAGAAGTTTCGCACGCCCAATCACCACCCTTGCCTCGGCTATGGCGGTAAGCATATTGAGAATTATATTGGTAAGCCTGTAGCGCAGATGTAACATATATACGTATTATAACGCCCATTACATAATCGCGCAAGTATCGCGCAATTAATCGCGCAAGGTAAACTCAAAAGGTATCAATCTCTCCCCTTCCTCATGTCGTGTTGTGTTCCAACCATGCCGACGGATAATTTCATAACAAATCTTTGTTGGTGCCATACGGATGTATTAATAATATCACACTTGAGCGGGATACCGGAATTGAACCGGCGCCTCGACCTTGGGGCCAGAGACAACTGCTTGTCTCTGGCGGGCATTTTAGCGAACCCTCCGTGGTGAGCGTTAAAAAATGCCCAGGGGTTCACCGAAGGTGAACTACCTTGAGCGAGTGAGGGGAATCGAACCCCTGTTTCAACCTTGGGAAGGTCGTGTTCTGCCATTGAACCACACTCGCATTGCTATTTGGAGAACCAGGCGAAAGGATTCCACCAGGGTTTTTTCTTTGGGGGCTGGTTTACTTGAGTCTGGGTTTGGGGAGGCAGTATCGTAATCACCTGTTCTCCTGGTTTTTGGTATAAGCCCTGCTCTCGCAATATCTTTTCCTGGTATTCTGGGGTCTGATTCTCTGTGATTGCAGCCTGCAACTGTATTCCCTCTTGAGTCAACCTCATAATTTCAGCTTGAAGCTCTCTCGTTTTTTTAAGAAGTTCTGAACGCTTCTGGAAAAGCTTTGTATTCTGGTACACAAAAAATCCTCCTATACCAACAAAAAGCGCAAGGAACACAAACCAAACAAAAACGTTGGAAGAATGCTGTTTTTTGCGAAATTCCATAGGTTCTGCTAAACTAAACGTATGCAACAAAAAGGCATCTTTCGCGTCATCTGGATTATTCTTGTATCTCTCGTTGCCCTAAGCACGGTCGGCTTTCTCCTCGCGCCTCTATTCTAGCTGATTTCTAGGAGCGGAACAAGTTCAAAAAAACTCTGGCTGGAATAATAACCTTGCCTTTTGCTTTCAGCTCTTTTTTGCCTTTCTTTTGAATCTCCAGCAATTTCTTTTTTCTCGTTACGTCTCCTCCATACAAAGGAGCTGTCACGTCTTTTCTTTGCGCGTGGATCGTTTCTCTCGCAATGATTCTTCCTTCTGCCAAGGCCTGAAGCGCAACGTCAAAAAGCTGGGGAGGCAAACTTTCTTTGAGCTTCTCCACCATTGTTTTCCCAATAGAATATGCTCTATCTTTTGGCACAATGGTTGCCAACGCCTCTTCCCTTGCCCCTGCAACCAGAAACTCAAGCTTCACCAAATCCCCCTTTCTCTCCCCTATCAACTCATAGTCCATAGAAGCCATGCCAGACGTTGCGCTCTTCAACCTGTCGTAAAAGCCCCCTATAACCTCCCGCAAAGGAGTTTCTTTTGTGAACACCGCTTTGTTGTCTGCAATATTCTGCACCTCAAACTGGGTGCCTGAAACGAGCTGCAAAAGATGAGAAACTTCTTGAAAGAAATGTAAGGGAGTTAAAACTTCAAGTTTTGCCCAGGGCTCATAGGTTTCTTTAATTTCAGAATCTTGAGGCCAGTCAACAGCGCTGCGCAAGCGCGCTTTTCTTCCTTTATTGTCCACTAGGGTAATTTCCACCACAGGCTGAGAAATGACAAGCTCAATGTGGAATTCTCGCTGAAGCCGTTCTGCAATGATTTCAGAATGCAGCACTCCAAGAAACCCGCAACGGAATCCTCGCCCGAGCGCCTCTTTCACCTCCACTTCAAAAGAAAAGGAAGGGTCGTTCAAGCGAAGTTTTGAAAGAGCATCCTTGAGAAGATCAAACTCATTTGGATTTGCAGGATAAAAACTCACAAACACCACCGGCTTTGGAATGGTAAACCCCGGCAAGGCAAGATTTGCCCAGTCATCCGACTGGGCACCCCGTCGGATGACGGGGTGGATTTTTACTACAGTATCTCCAATGCGAACCGATTCTGGCTCTTTGACTCCTGTTGCAATATACCCTATCTCCCCTGCGCCCAATACCTGACAAGGAGTCTCTTGAGGAAAAAACACTCCCACCTCTTTGGCTGTACATGAAATCCCGGTTCCAAGCAAAGAAATAAGGTCGTCTTTTTTTACGCTCCCTTCCACGACTCTGACAAACGCAACAACACCCTTGAACGTATCGAATCTTGAATCGAAGATGAGCGCGCGAAATGGCTTTCCATCTTCGTCTTTGGGAGCTGGGATCTTTTCAACCACTCCTTTGAGCAAATCAGGAATATTTGTGCCTTCTTTTGCAGAAATACGCCACACGTCTTTCTCGGAAACTGAAAGAAGTAAAGCTACTTCTTTGACCACTTCGTCGGTTCTTGCCTGTGGCAGGTCAATTTTGTTCACCGCAGGAAGAATCACAAGATTCTGCTTTTTTGCAAGGTTTACATGGGCAAATGTCTGCGCCTGAATCCCTTTTGTGGCGTCAACCAAGAGAATGACGCCTTCCACTGCAGCCAAAGATCTTGAAACTTCATACGAAAAATCCGCATGGCCCGGAGTATCAATAAGATTTAAGATATAGTCCTTGTAATACATGCGCACAGGCTGTAGCTTAATAGTAATTCCACGCTCACGCTCAAGCTCCATCTGGTCTAAAAACTGTTCTCGCATTTTACGCTTTTCAACAGAGCCGGTGAGATCCAAAAAACGGTCAGCCAAGGTAGACTTCCCGTGGTCAACATGAGCAATGATGGAAAAATTACGTATGTTGCTAACGGGGCTCATCGTGGGAAAACTGAGTTTTAAAGGAAGAAAAAAATTCTTTCAGCTCTTGTGATTTCAACAGGAAGGAAGACACAACAAACACTCCTGCAGCGCCAAGTCCAGCAAAAACGAGCTGGAACAATGCCCCTTGTTTTTGGAATATGGAAAGAAGCAACACGCAGGCAATACTAAAGAGAACCGAGGAAAGAATTGGTTTCTTTAATCCTTGCAATAATTCCATCCAAGAAAAAACAGAGCGTCTCTGCAAAAACAAAAGTAAACCGAGGCACTGCCCAATGCTTGAGAGCGCGTACGCTAAAGGCAAACTTTGAATACCAAGATTCGTTCCTTTGATCAATAAAACTGCCGAAGCAATATTAACCGCAACTCCTCCAAGACTTACAAGCGTGGGAATCTTGGTGTTCTGCAAAGAAAAGAACGTTCTCACAAGTAAGGGGATTAAGACCTGGAAGGGAATGCTCAGCGCGAACGTAGCTAGAAGCAAAGACGTAAGGTCCGCGTTCTCTTGAGTGAACTTTCCTGTGCGAAAGAGAACCTGGATAATGGGTGAGCTGGAGAAGAACAAGAACAGGGCTATAGGAAGCGCAAAAAATACTATCTGGCGGAATATTGAAGAGAATGTTTTCTGAAACTCTTTTGTGTTGTTTTCAGAAAATGCGCGAGTCAAACTCGGAAACACGGCGAGAGCAAATGAAATCCCGATAAGGCCCACAGGAAACATCTGCGCTCTGTTTGCAAAGTTAAGAACAGCAAGGCTCCCTACAAACAACGTGGAGGATAACGCGTTCATCACAATAGGATTGAAAAAGACTCCGGCTGCTCCTATGATTCGGGGCAAGGCAAGCTTGAATACTTCTTGCAGCCCGGGGTGTGAAAACTCGAGAATTGGCTTCCAGCGAAATCCCGTGGCAAGCACTGCAGACAACTGCACTAAGGCGTGAAGCAAAGCTCCCAACACCACGCCCATAACAATACCCCATATGCCAAACACAGGGCTTAAAAACAAAATGCCCAAAATAATTCCTATGTTGTATGCCAAAGGAGCAAGAGCGTATGCTAAAAATCTGTTAAAATAATGCAGCACAGAAGAAAACACCGAAGAAAGCGCAAAGAACAAAGGACTCAAAAACATAATTCTCATTAAGCCCGTTGTGAGGTCAAGTTTTTCTTGAGGAAACCCAGGAGCAATGGCATGCACCAAAACAGGGGCAAGAAAAAATAGGACGAGAGAAAAAACGCCCAGGGCCAGAAGCGCTGCGTTGAGAAGGTTGTTCGCAAAGCGCCAAGCTTCTTCTTTGCTCTTGTGCACATACTCAGAAAACACAGGCAAAAAGGAAGCTGCAAGCCCTCCCATAACAAGAATGCCATAGAGAAAATCAGGAATGCCAAACGCGGCAAGGTAGGCGTCGAGTTCGTCTCCTGCTCCAAAACGCGAGGCCAGCAGACGCTCTCTCACAAACGCAAGCAAGCTGCTCAACAAGGCGGAACCAGCGAGAATGACGGCCGCGAACGTAACCGTCTTGCTCTGAGAATGAAGAATTCCTGAGATCATTACCTCCCTATTCTATCATAAAACAAACCCCCCACCACTTTTGAAAAAGTGGTGGGGGGAAAAGCAGGCAATAAGCCGAATTCTGTCGAGGGCAATCATCTATCTGTTCTCGATGTTACCATCGGAATCAAGCGAGTTACTTTGCCAAGAGCTCCACATGAAAAGCGAACCTCCTGGTTTACTCTTGCGCCCTACAGGGATTTAGCCGTTTCACTTCCACGATCTTGCGATCGGGACATCGTCACTGTTCGCACCCCTCGCCTCACGGCGGCCGGGCATTACCCGGAGTAGTTGACCCTGCACCCTACGTGGTACAGGGGAGTGTTCGGACTTTCCTCCCCCACTACTCATAGATGAGCGTGAGAGCGACTGCCTTGCCTGCTTGTATAATTAATGTATCAATACCCTGCGGTTTTGTCAATAAGATTTGGCAGGCGCTCCCCTTTCAAGTATGCCTGAAGATTCAGGCAAAACAGATCAACCGCCCTATCCATGTACTTTTCTGAAATGCCAGAATGATGAGGGGTAATGACAACATTGTCCATATCCCACAAAGGGCTGTCTTTTGGCAAAGGTTCTTGTTCTGTTACATCCAGGGCTGCCCCGCCAATCTTCTTCTCTTTGAGCGCCTTTATCAAAGCCTGCTCATCCACCACCCCTCCCCTTCCAATGTTCAAAAGCACTGCATGAGGCTGCATTGCGCTCAATCTATTTTGATTTATAAAATGATGGGTGTCTTTGGTATAAGGCAGGCAAAGTACCACAAAGTCTGCCTTGCCAAGAAACTCGGGGAGCGCTTCTATTGTTCCCAACTCTTGCACAAACTCTGGTTTTTCTACCCCTGGAGTGTCTACTGCAACAACCCGCGCCCCAAAAGAGGCGGCAAGGCGGGCAGCCTCCCTGCCAATGTGCCCCAAGCCAACTATCAGTATGATTTTGTCTCGGAGTTCTGTTAGGGTATCTATCCTCTGCCATTTCTTTTGCTGCTGCTGTTCAAAGCTTTCTTTGAGCTTTCTGGTAAACGTCAAAAGAAAAGCAATAATGTGCTCTGCAATGGGGGTTGCGTGAATGCCAGCAGAATTGCTGGCAAGAACCAAAGAGTTTACCAATTCTGGAGTAAGCACCCTATCCATGCCAGCTGAAAAAGAATGCACCCATTTCAAGTTCTTTGCCTGAGACAGATCCGGTATGGACTTTGGAATCCCAACCATAACTTCAGCATCTGCAACATGCCTTTCTATCTCCGAGATATTAGAAGCAGCAACAACCCGAAGGTCAATGTCGGAGCTGACAGAACGGATCTTTGCCAGATGCTCTTTGGTTACGTTGCACAAAGGCCTTTCTTCTGGCGTTATAAAAAGTATTTTCATCCCGTTAGAGATACTTCATTGAGAAAATGTAAAGAAATATTGTTTCCCAACCTTTCCATTTTTCACATCGATTCCGTCTTTCTTGAGCAATTTCTCTTTTGTCGCAAGCCCTCCTTTCCCGCTGTATCCGCACAATCTTCCATCAAAGCCAACCACCTTATAGCAAGGATAATGCACAGGATCGGGATTACTTGCCATAATCCTTCCAATAGCCCTTGGAGAAGTGCGGCACACCCTGGCAAGTTCCTTATAGGTTGCAACCTTACCTTTTGGAATCTTTTTGAGCAATAAGATTGCTTTGTGCATAAAAATCTTCAGGATAACAGCCCTCTTGACGGGCACCGATCCCTCATATAGAATAGAAATACCAAACGTGGGGCGGATATTTCGTATGTCCGTCCCTTTACTTTTCCTCAAACTTAATTTCATTCTCCAAGCGGACAAAATCCCGAAAGTTGCTGCCAGCAAACTGCCGCAATTCCTTTGCCGTCCTCGGCCCCCTAGCCAAAATAAGCACATCTTTCCCAGTTTCTTTCAGGTACTTGAGCACGGGCAGAAAGTCGCCATCCCCAGAAAGGATTATCGCCCTATCAAAATTATCCTTTTCTTTCATAAGATGAAAAGCCATATCCACGTCGCAATTCGCTTTCCTTTTTGTGCTTCCATCATCTTGATCGTATAACTTTACCGGCTTGAGGAATAGTTTGTATCCAAACTCCTGCAGCCGTAAGTAGAATCGAACTCGCCGTAGGTGACGATCCAGCAATAAAAGCTTTGCTTCGGTAAACGCGCTTCCTTTTCGAGCAATTAAACCTTGGAGATAACCAGCCAGTTCCCCTACTGGAACGGAGTTGTTTTGAAGGTAATTATAGGGAAAGTCATAAATTTCCACTCCGCCAAAATAAAATGCTTCAGAAGTATCATACTTCTTCCGTAGGTAATGCAAAAGCTTTTCATAATCAATACTCCACCCCAAACTCTTCACGCCTCCGTAAAACAGGTTCGAGGCGTCTATAAACGCGTATGTTCGTTTTGGGTTTTTAGAATTCATAGAGTAGTAATTGGCCTCGCCTGAAGAATATAGAACTGACTGTTTTCAAAGCCCCATTCAATATCTTGAGGATACTTACAGTGATTTTCTATTTTCATACAGATATCTGCAAGAGCAAGGACTTGTTTATCAGTTAATTTCTGTTTTCCTTGTTTTGCTTTTGGAACCGGTACTTCTTTGGTGCCCTTCGTATTCCTAATAATCATAGTTTCTTGGCGCGAGATATTCTTGTCAAGAATAGTAGTAGGCTTCCCTTGGGTGTACTTGTGAATGATGTAGGTATCAGGAGTAATTTTGCCTCCCACAATTGCCTCGCCCAAACCATACCCTGCCTCAATAACCATTTGGCCCTTATCTTTGGTAACTGGATGCACGGTAAAACAAATCCCTGAAACCTCTGACTGAATCATTTTTTGCACCACCACAGCCACAGACACTGGTTTTTTGTGGAGGCTTTTCTCAAATCTATAAAAAATAGCTCGCGGAGTAAAAAGCGAGGACCAGCATTTCTTTACTGACTCTAACAGATTTTCTTTTGTTACATTGAGGTAGCTTTCGAGTTCGCCGGCCCAGGAAGCGACAGAAGAATCTTCTGCTGTTGCAGAGGAACGTACCGCAACATACTTTGCCCCCAGTTTTGAATACTCTTTGAGAATCTTTTCTCCCAAGTCCCGGGGGAATTCTGCATCAGAAATGAGCTCTCGTATTTCGTTGGAAGCTCTATCTACCGAGTTTATATCTTTGTAATTTACCTCGTGCATTTTTGCCTCTATTTCTGGGTCTAAATCAGTATCGGCAAGAAACTTGTCAAAGACAGACGCAAGAACCACAAAACCAGGGGGCACTGGAAACCCTGCCCTTGTCATTTCTCCAAGCGACGCACCCTTGCCCCCTGCAATAAATATATCTTTTGCGCTGATTTTCTCAAAGCGAAGAATAACTTCTCTGTTCATTTAGCGTTTAGAGTATCGTTACTATTCCTTTATTTGCATTTACTTCAACCATATCTCCGTCTTTTAGTACTTGAGTGGCTATTTTTGTATTCACAACACAAGGAATTTTTAGCTCACGAGAAATTATAGCAGCGTGCGATGTGATCCCGCCAGAATCTGTGACTATAGCTTTGCATCGGCGAATTGCCAACATCAAATCAGGATGTGTAGTTGGCGCAACCAAAATGTCCCCAAAATTAACTTTCCCTATGTCTTTTCTTCCCTTAACAATTTTTGCTAATCCTTTTACAATGCCTAAAGATGCAACAATACCAGAAATTGTACTTACTTTTCCTAATGTAGTATTCTTATCAACAATTATTTTAATTTTTTGAAAAATTTTCTTTCCATAAAAGAACGCAACCTTCCCACCAATCTGCGCCATCACTCGATACTTTTTCCTCACTTCTAAAGCATCCTTCGTAAGCTTTATGCTTTTTACCACTAAATTCTCCAATTCTTCAAATGAATAATATGAAAGATCGGAAAAGCTAATATTAAAACGTTCTGATAAGTCTTCACTCATTAAATAGTCTAACTTTGCAGAAAGATCAGCGGCATAGTTGTCAAGAAAGATATGCCTATGAACTAGTTTGAAAAAATAGATATCCTCTTTACTTAATAGTTTTTTTGTTGTTTGTGGTAATTTGCTTACTTTATTTGGAGCTTTAATTGGTATGCTATAGAGCCTATCGAAAAAGTCTCTAATAGTGTAAGGCTGCGTATCGAGATCCAATGCTGTTAAATATTGATAGTGCTTACAATGGGCACTGAATAATTTCTTAATATCATTCGTAACATCCTCAAAGTTAATTTTTTTACCATTATACTTTTTGTAAATTAGCAAACAGATTTTTCGAAGCTCGTCTTCTTCCTTTTGGTATCCAAGTGGGTGTTTAAAGTTAAAGCAATAATCCATTACCTTCTCTATTTGTTTTTTGCTTAACCCTCGCTTGACTAATCTTTCTTGTACATTTTCGGACAAATGCTCTCCCAAATCAGAATGGAAAATATTCCATAAAATTAGCTTTCCATGCTTAACTTCTCCTAAAATATATTTATCCACCCTCTTCAGATTTTCTACATTTTTAATTATCTCTTTAACCTGATCTATAGATTTTTCCGTTTCAAAAATAAGTGTTTTAAGAAATTTAGAACCTTCTTTTACAGCATTTTTTATATCCTCTCCCCATATATCACTCTGTCTGTAAAAATATCGGGTATTTAGCGCTATTGCATTAAGTCTATGTTTTGAGAGAACCAAGGGAATAGCGCCTTTACTAAAAACTATAAATATCAACTCAGTGTTATACCACTTGTCAAACCACTCCTCCCCTCTTTCCCATTGAATTTTACCGATATCTTCTATTCTCATGATTCTTACATTTGGTATGTTTTGAACGGCCGGTATCAACGATAAATATCTTTCCGGTGATCAACATCGAAAAACACCGCGGTTTCTGCATCTTTGAAATAGAAAAATACCCGATAGCGACGGGTAATACGAAAGGAAAGTGCGTAGGGAAGCGTTTTTACCTTCTTGATGTGAAGACGCGGATCTCGCCAATTGCTCAGGAAACGGTCCTTTTGAACAGCATAGAGACGTTGAATCTCGCTAGGGAGTTTCCGAAACGATTGTTCGAAATCTTCCGTGCGGATTATTTCCATGCAAGAGAAACAGGAGGATGCTGTTTTATCGCCTTCTCATAGAAGCGTTTAACACGGGCTGGGTGAGCATACTCCTCTAAGTTTTCTTGAGGGAAAAGAAACAGAACCTCGTTTCTGAGAAGACGTATTTCTTTTAAAATAGCCTTGAGTATTATAGATGATCCTAAATCGGGTTTATTTTGTTTGTAGGTTTTTACTTGGTTCATACTACTAGCGTAGCATACCGACATCTAACATACAAGCTCAAAAGAGACGTTTTGCCTTTCCCTGCGCGTCTAGGGCTTCGTTCACAAGACGATCTGCCTCTTTGTTTTTTTCTCGGGGGATTGCGGTAAAACTCACTTTTTTAAAATCTATTTTAAGATTCCATAGCTCTAAGAACAATGATTGAATGTTAGAATGTTCGATCTTGTATTCTCCGTTCATCTGCTTCACGAGCAATTCAGAATCCGCAAAAACCTGCACCTCTGATTTTTTTGCAGTATCTTTTCCCCAGAGCGATTTAATCTTTTTTAAGGCAAAAATCGGGGCTTGATATTCTGCCGTATTGTTTGTTGTTTCCCCAATATACTCCCCGTATTTTTTCAGCGCCTCCCCTTTTTCATTCGCTATAACAACCCCAAGAGCCGCAGGCCCTGGATTGCCTCTGGCGCCCCCATCAGTATGAACAATAAACTTTTGCATTATTTGCGGCATTCGCATATCATTTGCGGATTTGCATTTTAAAATAGGTTGCAAGATACTTCTTAAATTTGGCAAGGTTCTTGGTTTTCAGCCTGAATCCTGAAGCAGGAGCGTGGCCTCCGTATGCAACCAGAGATTTTGCAAAACCTTTCATTGCTTCTACGGTGTTGTACCCTGCCGGAGCCCTTACGCTCCCT
The DNA here is from genome assembly GCA_007375675.1 of Parcubacteria group bacterium Greene0416_39. Lineage (GTDB taxonomy): Bacteria > Patescibacteriota > Minisyncoccia > Minisyncoccales > UBA10102 > VMEU01. Next base: position 49,223 of record VMEU01000006.1, read on the forward strand.
ATGCTTTCTCCTCGCTTTTTCTTATAGAGAAACACGGGTTTATCAAGCTCTCTTGCGAGAATAGAAGCTGCTCCTCCCAAAAGCACGTACTCAAAGGAGGGATCCCCTTCAAATATCACTGGGGAATCGGAAATTCCGATTCTTTGTTTTATCGTATTGACGATAGCATAAATCGTATCCTGGCGCACTTTGTTTTTTTCTACAAGTTCTTTTGCAATGTCTCGTGCGCTTTCAAGGGAAGAGGTGGTAAAGAGACGATATGCTCCCGGAAGCCTATCTTTGATATCTCTCACGTTAAGCACTGAAATTGCATGACCAAGCCTATCTCTAAGGTTCCCCTGGTCAATTCCAACGGCTTCAAACAATGCTTGAATGCCAGGTCTCCATGAAGCAAACAGGCGCGACACCCCTTCTTCAATAATGAGAAGATTGTCGTCTGTTTGAGGCATCATGTCTGCAATCGTACCGAGAGCTGCCAACTCTACGAGAGCCCCTCTTAGAGAAGGAGACATCCGTTTTCCTAAAAGCTCGTTGGCCAAAAGAAATGTCACGCCGCATGCAGCCAAACCCTTAAAAGGATACGGGTCTGAAGGCTGTTTCGGGTCAACAGTAAGATATGCTTTGGGAAGCTTATCTAATACTTCGTGGTGGTCCACAATAATAACGGTGAATCCTAATTTCTTTGCAAGCAGCATTTCTTTAAAGTTTGAAATGCCAAGATCCATGGTAATAAGCAGCGCAGGAGCAAACTTTTTGAGTGATTTCAACGCAGTTTCAGTAAGGCCATACCCTTCTTTCTCTCGGTCTGGGAAGTAGAGTGCAGAAATTTCCCCTCCAAGGCTTTGGATTGCCTCCTTGAGAATGATAACAGAGCATATCCCGTCCAAATCGCCGTCTCCATAGAGAATAATGCGCTCTTTTTTTGAGATCGCTTTTTCAATGCGTTCTGCCGCTTTTTTGAGATTCTTAATTTCCATAGTATCCGAGCGCTTCCAGCCCTGGAAGTTTCTCTCCTGCCAAAAACGCAAGGGCTGCTCCTCCAGCAGTGGAAAGGTATGAAAATTTGTCTTCCACATGATGAGAACGCAGAAAACCTACTAAGTCTCCTCCTCCTGCAACCGAGAATGCCTTGCTCTTGCCAATTGCCTTTGCAATTGCAAGAGAACCTTTGGCATACTCCTCTTTTTCAACTTGGCCCAATGGCCCTGTCCAGAAGATTGATTTTGCTTCTTGAACGTGCCGAGTGAATAGTGTAAGCGTTTTTGGCCCAATGTCAAACCCTCCATCTAAAGGCAAAACAACTTTCAAAGGATTTTTAAAGGAACTAAAAGGATTGGTAAGGGAACTGGCGTATTCTTGGCTAAGCAGATTGCCCAAAAGCACGGAGTCAGCAATCTCGGAGATTGCCTTAACAAACGAAAGCTTGTTTTCTGCTTTTTTGCCTCCTACAATTGCAAGAAAGGGTCTTTGTGGGTTTGAACGAAACCTTTCAAGACATGCTAACTCCTTCTCAAAAAGCAGCCCTATTGCAGAAGGAAGAAACTCTGCAATTCCTGCAACGGAAGCGTGGTTTCGGTGAGACACGGAGAAGGCGTCGTTGATATATATGTCCCCAAGTTTTGAAAGAGCCTTTGCGAATTTTTTTCCATTCTCCTCTTCTTCTTTGTGGAACCTCAAATTTTCAAGCAAAAGAATTTTCCCTTTTGCCTTAGCTTGAGAATAATCAAGATATGCAAAGAGCTTCTCTTGCACTTTTCCTAAAGCAAGAGATTCCACTCTCTTGCCTCCAGGATCTCCCAGGTGAGACATGAGAATAACCTTTGCGCCATGAGAAAGAAGATACGCAATCGTAGGAACAGCTTCTGTAATGCGAAAATCGTCAGTACTATTTCCCTTTTCGTCTAAGGGAACGTTCAAGTCGCATCTGAGAAGAACCCTTTTATCTTGGAACGAAAAATCTTGGAGCCGCTTCATGAAAAGTAGACGGTCTCTCCGGGATTGATAACTTTTTTTTGTTCGGGCTCGCCTTGTGGCTTCTTCCCGCCATGGAAAAACGTAGGGCCTTTTTGGAATGCCTGGTTCAAAGAGATCGGCCCGTCTGGCGGCGAGGCAGGCTTGCCCGCCCCGTTAGAGGCAAGGCCTCTAACGGGGGCCTCCGCAGCCCCGCTACGCTTCTTTCTGCAAGATTTGCAAAAAACCGGGCGCTTAGGGTCAGGCAAGAACACCACTTTTGTGGGTTTTTTGCAGTTTGAACATACCGCATCATACAAAGTTTGCTGGGGCAAGAGAGGAACAACAGGCATAGATTTTCCAGCAAGTTCTACTGCTCCGGTCCATTTGGCGATTTGTTCCTCAACTTCAACAATGGGCGCTCCATAGCGCTCTCTTGAGGAACGTATGATATCCTCTTCATAATTCTTTTCAGGCAAAGGCCAGGGAGGAAGCGTCTGGGCCGAAAAAGGGCGCGAGGCAATTCCGTCTATCATGAGCTTCACATAGATATTATACTTTCCAAGGTTCACAAAATCTGTGGCGAGAAACTCTGGAGTAAACTCTTTTTCCAGGAACTCTGCGTCCTCGGCCCCTACGCGAAAAGTAATAATGGTTCCCACGTTTCCAAACACTGCCGGCCTCACCTCTTCTTCGTCAAGCTGGGCAATGTACTGATGCCCCAGAATCAAAGAGAGCCGGTACTTTCGGGCCTCTGAAAGAATGTTCGTAAAACTGTCTGTTGCAAAATTTTGAAACTCGTCAATATATAAGAAAAAGTCGTGCCTTTGCTCTTCTGAAATGTCAACGCGAGACATCGCAGCCAACTGCAGCTTTGTCACGAGAAGCCCTCCTAACAAATGGGAAGTGTCTTCTCCTATTCTGCCCTTGGAAAGGTTTGCAATGAGAATTTTCTGGCCGTCCATGACCTCGCGCATATCAATTGAGGAGCGAACCTGGCCTACGATATTTCGAATAACAGGGTTTGAGATAAACTGCCCTACTTTGTTTTGAATTGCGGCTGTTGCCTCAACTTCATAGCGCTGGGTATACCTGGCGTATTCCTGAAGCCAGAAAGCGCGCACCACAGGGTCTTTAACCTTGTCTACCACGCTCGCGCGAAAATCTGGGTCTGACAAAAGCCTGTTTATGCCCAACAAGGTAGAGTTAGGAGATTCCAAAAGCGCCAGAATGGCGTAGTTTAAAATATATTCCATGCGGGCAGACCATACGTCGGGCCACAATTTTTTGAACACTGACATTAATCCTGAAACCACAATGTGCCTGTGCTCTGCTGCCACCTTTTCCATGACGTTGAAAGCAATTGGGAAAGACACGTCTGAAGGATTAAAGTACAACACGTCTTTTACTCTGTTCTCCAGCACAAAATCTAAGAGTTCCTCTGCTGCTTCTCCGTGAGGGTCAATAAATCCTATGCCTGCTCCTGCCTGAATATCCTGGATTGCCATGTTCTTAAGCATCACGGTTTTGCCCATGCCGGTTTTCCCAACAACATAAAAATGGCGGCGCCTGTCGTCAAGCTTTATTCCGAATTTCTTCTTGATGTTGCGAAAGTTTGTTTCTCCAAAAAACGTGATGTCGCTCATTTGTTTTTCATTCAGTGGGTAGTTCGGACGGCGCTTCTCCTTTCTTTGACTCAATGCGGGGAACCGCCACCCCGGGAACCGTCATCTTCCCTGGAAAGTGAAATATGGTTGCCAGCTCCTCAATATTTAAAATGTATTTCCCGTGCTCTGTCTCCTCACTGCCTTGCCATGGGTAAAAAGGCGAAAGGCGCGAGGTATAATACCGGTAGACTCTCCGTTTCCTTAAGAATAGTCTCCTGGCGTCAAGAAACCAGGTGAATATGGTTTTCTCTTTTGTATAGGTGCGTTTGATTGGCCTAAAATTGTTGAGCGTTGTACTGCTCATCTGGTTAAAAAAACTTATGGGCAAAGCCTTTGTTGGCGAGAAGTAGTTCTCCTGCTTGGCAAGATATATGCACCTAATGGACGCCTGAAACGCAGGCTTGCTTATTTTCTGTTCAATCGCGGCAACAATGTCCCGTTCCCCTGGAGTAAGCCGCGCTTCAGGAGGAAACATTTCTTCTTTTGCAACTGCTTCTTCAGGCATATGCCCTGTCGCAAGAAAATAGGCTGCTTTCCGTTCTGGCGCGAACCCTGAAGCCTTTGCCTTTTCTGGCCTTTTCACAAGCTTGTTAACAATTTCCGTGCCCCGTTCCACATACTTGTCTTCAGTAGGAAGTTTAGGCCAGAGAAGAATCTGAATCCACAAATGCTCGCCCTGCCCAAGCTTGGCTAAGCCTTCCAACAGCAAAGACAAAGGATCAATGCGCTTTTCCTCTTTTTCTGCGGTACTCTCTTCAAAAAACATTGCGTAGGTTCTTATGGGATAGACATCGGGTTTTTCTAACTTGAAGTTTGTACCCCACATTTCCCAGTCTTTGTTGGGAATGTCGCGCGGGAAAAACTTGGTGTAGTCTTCCACAACCGAAATTTCAGTTTCAGGGTATTGAGAGTAAATGGCAGATTCCACAAGCCTCTGGGCCTCTTGGGGAATACGCATATAAAAGTGAACCTGGCCTTCAGAAGATACAATCTCAATAGAAAAATTGACCTGATAGTGGCCCTCAAACCATATTTCTCTTGGCCTTGCGGGATCGTGCATTTGCCAAAACCCCGAGAACACGCTTTCCATTGCCTTGATTGGCTTCAAAACTTCAGAAGGAACTTTCAGCTCAAGCATGATGCTCCTCTGCTCTGAACCAAAGATGTCTTGTCTCCACTGGAACCAAAAATAAAGGGCCGGCTTCCAAAGCAAAAACGGCAGAAACAGCCACCACCAGGTTTTTGCAAACTCCCAGAAGAAACCCAAGATTGAACCAAAAAGTTCCATCTACCTTACCTTACAAGGTAATAATTGCCAGCTTCGTCTTGTTGAAAGATGCTTTTGTCTTGCAGGTTGAGAAGAATGGTGCTTGCTTTCACCTGCCTTTGTTCTAATGTTTTTTGCACGATTGCTTCTTTTGCAAGACGAGTCTTTGAACTTGAGAGAATGCTTTGTATGACTTCTTTAACGGTGCCAGGAGTATACCCCCATTCGCAAAGCGCGTATGTTCCTCTTCCTACGAGCACGCATCTCTCGTCTTTGATAAGCTCGTTGTGAACGGTCTGGGCAAGCACTGGCTTTACAATTTTAAGAGGAAACTTGTGCTGGAACTCCGCGATAACTTGGGCAAGCTTTCTAAAATGTAAGGGTTCTCCTTGTTCTTTGAGCACAAGGTACGCCTTGTCTCTTACAGTCTTGGGGTTCACCTCGGGCCATTCGGCCAAGCCCCATTTCCTGTTGTGGCTAAGAACAAGGTATTTGGAAATCTCAAGAAAAGAGGCGAGTGTTTGCGGAGCAAAATCGTCAAGTTCGTTCTCAAGCTCCTCTATAGAAAGAGCATCATTCTTTTCTTTAAGCAAAGAAACAATGCCGTCTAATAGGTTGAGAGCGTCTTGAACAAATTCTTCCTTGTTTGCCCAAAAGGTATGAACCTCATCGGTCTCCCGGTGGTAAAATAGATTCTCTGTGAGGTGCAGCAAAAACACCAACTGGCATTGGAGGTTGGAACACCCCAAGGCGCTCGCCAATAAATCCTCTCTCTTTAAAGACCCTTGAGAAGACAAAGTTTTTGAAACCCTTGTATAAAATTCAAGGAGGGAGGGCTCTGCCTTTTCTTCCCAGATTTTGTCTTTTAAAAATGTGAGGGAGTTATTGACTATTTGACGAACGCGCTCTCTTGTAATATCGTGTTTCTTGCCTATCGCCTCTAATGTCAAAGGGGTGCCGTCTTGCAGGCCAAAACGTTTCGCCACAATGTCCTGGGATCTTGAATCAAGGTTTGAAATAAGTCTTGAACTCACTTGCTGAACAGGAAATAAAATCATACTATCTATTAAACCAGGTTTATAAACGTTTGTCAACCACATTCGACTTCGCTCAGTGTTGACCCTGAGTACGAGTCGAAGGGTCAACCATTTTGAGCAAGAAAGGGGGAGAAAGCAGTATAGAAGAATAGAGGCCCGCCACAATCCCCACGCCCAGAACCAACGAGAAAGCTCTCAAGGTCTCGCCTCCAAAGAAGAAGATGGCAAGCACCGGAAATAAGGTGCACAAAGAGGTGTTCAGATTGCGGGAAAGAGTCTGTTTAATGCTTATGTTCATCACTTCTTGCATGCCAAGGCCCTTGTTCTTGAAGACGTTTTCCCGCACCCTATCAAAAACTACGATATTGTTGTTGATGGAATACCCCAACACCGTAAGAAGCGCCACCACAACAGGAATGCTTAATTCCATGCCTTCAAGCTTGCCAAAGAGAGCAAATACCCCCAAGGGAACCATTAAGTCAAACACAAGAGCCAGCAGGCTTGCTAAGGGCCAGTGCCAAGGATGCACAGGATGCGTAACCTTGCGGAAAGCAAAAGCAATGTAGGAGACCAGCACGAGCAAAGAAAGAACCGTAATGAGAAACGTCTTCTTGGTCAATTCTCTGCCGATCACAGGACCAATGGATTCAAAGCGAAGCTCCTGAACCTCCTTGCCCAGTAATGAGAGCACTTCTTGATGCATGTTTTCCTCTATATCTTTCATGCGAACAAGTACGTTCTGCTCCCCTACTGGCTGAATTTGCAGACTTCCAAGTTCAAGATCCATAAGTCGTGCCTGAATGTCTTGGGTAGAGGGACGACTCTCTGTATACTGCACTTCCATGATGCTTCCTCCGGTAAAATCAATGCCAAGCGTGAGGCCAAATACGATAATACTCCCCACGCTCAAGAGTATGAGAGAAACAGCCAGAGCAAGATAAAAATTGGAATATGTAAAAATGTTCATCCCGTTAGAAATTACCAAAGCCATTTGAATTTCTGAAGAAATGTTCCCTCAAATACTCGCAGGAAGTTTCGGGTGATAAAAAGCGCCGTGAACATGCTTGTTATCGTCCCAAGAAGCAAGGTGAATGCAAATCCTTGCACAAAAGAAGATCCAAACCAGAACAGAATGAGCGCAACAAGCATAGCCGTCACATTCCCGTCCCAAATGGAAGGCCAAGCTCTCTTGAATCCTTCAGCTAAAGCGCCGCTAAGGCTTCTCCCTTCTTTCAACTCTTCTCGCATTCTTGAGAATACAAGGACGTTGGCATCCACCGCCATGCCAATAGAGAGAATAAAGCCTGCAATACCTGCCAAGGTAAAAGTTAGGGAAATAAATTTGAAAATGGCAAGAAGCAACACGACATACAAAACAAGAGCAAGGGAAGCAAGAAGCCCAGGAAGCCTGTACCAAAGCGCCATAAAAACAATCACTGCAATAAATCCTCCTATTCCCGCTTTAAGGCTTTTGGCAAGAGAATCATGGCCCAACGTTGCTCCAATACTCTGCTGGGAAATGAGGGTTATGGGTATGGGCAATGCTCCCGCGTTGAGGTTGCGCACAATGGTTTTTGCTTCCTCAATAGTGAACTTCCCTGTGATCTGCGCTCTCCCTCCCGCGATAACGCCTTGAACAGTGGGAGCCTGCAAAAGCTGGCCGTCTAAAAATATTGCAACGGGCTTGCCAAGATTCTTTTGAGTTAACTCTTCAAAAATCTTTGCGCCTTCGTCATCAAACTGAAGGAGCACCAAGGGCTCCTGCGACAGGGAATCAAAGCCAAGCTCTGCTTTTTTAAGATACCTTCCCGTCAAAGCAGTAGATGCGTAAGGATCAGTAAAATCAGTCTTCCCCTCTTTGAAAAGCTCCTGGTTCTTTTCAATAATCTGGGAATAATCTGGTTTTGTTTCACGGAACTCAAGGTACGGAGTCTGGCCAATAAGCGCGATTGCCTGGCTAGGGTCTTGCATGCCGGCTAACTCCACAATGAGTCTGCGTTTCTCCCTTTTCCCTTCTGTCTGCACGAGAGGCTCTTTCACGCCAAACAGGTTTACCCTTCTTTCAATCACGTCACGAAGCCCCTGCATTGCAGAATCGTAGTCAGCAGAAGTAATTTGAGACAAATCCGCTTCATACACAAGGTGAATTCCTCCTTGAAGGTCAAGGCCCAGCTGAAAGGACTTATCAGGAATTGAGGGCAAAGAAAACGGAAGCTTCTTTGCTAAGGAATTTGCGTACTGTGGCATATCAAAAAAACCCGCGGCGATTCCCGCAATAAGTATAATCCCAACTGTGAGAAATGTTCTGCCTTTTCTCATGGTTCAACTCAATTCACCATGACCCTGAATTATATTGAAGGGTCATAGAGATTTTCTTACGATACCACATTCCCTCTTTTTTCTCAAGGGAGTTGCTCAAGAGAATATTCTTGAATGGTGTTCTGATCTTTGAACAAAAACCTCCCTTTGAATCGCTTCCCTTGCAAACACAAAGGATACCAGTACCTATCGTCTGGCCACATGGAATCAAAGGGGATCTCCTGTATGGGAAACCAGCAAGGTTTCATCTCTTCTGTTTCTTGGGGCTCCCCTTCAAAATCAAGAGCTTTGAACACATGGGTCTCAAGAATTTCAGAGTTGCCCAAAAATTCAAACTCCAGCACTCCTTGTTCTTCAAACTCTTTGAGAGAAATTCCTGCCTCCTCTCGCACCTCCCGTTTCATTGCTTCAACAAGCCCTTCTCCTTCTTTGAGTTTTCCTCCAAATCCATTCCACTTGCCTTGTCCAAACCCTCGCTTCTTCATTCCCAAGAGCACCTTATCTCCCTTGTGCACAATGCACAAAGTAAGAATCTTTTTCATATTTTTCGCATTTTTTTACATTCTTCTTCTCCAGCGTACTTTCCTCTTATCTCCATAACACTGCCATGGCAATGATAAAAAGATAAGTTTTTCTATTCCGCTTATACCCCGTGACACTTTTTGTATTTCTTCCCCGAATTGCATGGGCAGGGGTCATTTCTGCCCACCTTGGGGCCTGCGGTAATGTGCCCCTGAACTGGATTCGTTGTCACTGATGCTCGCATGACAAAATCTGCTGCGAGAGCGTCTATGCCAGTTAAAAGCCGCTGAAACATTTGGTGCCCTTCATTTTTGTATTCTACCAAAGGATCCTGCTGACCGTAGGCGCGCAATCGCACTGATTCACGCAGGTATTCCATGCTTTCCAAATGCTCAACCCATAAAGAATCTATCGCCCTCAAGAACGCGGCCTTTCCTAGCTGACGCATATTCTCTCCCCCTATCTCCTGCTCCCGTTTCTCATAATTGAGGGCTGTGTATCCGTGTGAAAGGATGACATTCCGCACGTATTCCCTTAAGTCCTCACTGGATTTCTCCAAAACTTCCCTTCTCTTTTTGTAGATAATCTCTCTGTGCTTGTTTAATACGTCATCATACTCAAGCAAATGTTTTCTCGCGTCAAAATTAAACCCTTCTATTTTTGACTGCGCGCCCTCAATAGAGCTTGCAACAAGGCCTGATTCAATCGCTTGATCGTCTGGAATATGAAACCGTTCTAACACCCCTTTTAACCTATCTCCTCCAAAAATACGGATGAGGTCGTCTTCCAAAGAAACAAAAAACTGGGAAGATCCCGAGTCTCCCTGCCTTCCTGACCGGCCTCGCAGCTGATTGTCAATGCGCCGTGCTTCGTGGCGTTCTGTTCCAATTACATGAAGACCGCCAAGCTCCACGACCCTTCGAGTTTCTTCAGGGTCGTTTTGGGGATTACCCCCCAAAACGATATCAACGCCGCGGCCTGCCATGTTTGTCGCAACCGTAACCTGGCCTTTTCTCCCGGCCTGGGCAATGATCTCTGCTTCTCTCTCATGGTTTTTTGCGTTGAGCACTTCATGAGGGATGCCTTCCATTTCAAGCATTTTCCCGAGATACTCGTTCTTTTGGATAGACACGGTGCCAACCAGCACGGGCTGGCCGAGCTCGTGCCTTGCTTTCACTTCTTTTACCACTGCCTCAAACTTTGCCTTCTCGGTTTTGTACACTCTGTCGGCAAGGTCTTTCCTTACCATGGGCTTATTTGTGGGAACAGCAACAACTTCAAGTTGATAGACTTTGTAAAACTCCTCTGCTGAAGTTGCCGCGGTTCCTGTCATTCCTGCCAGCTTCTTGTAGAGACGAAAATAGTTTTGAAAAGTTATAGAGGCCAAAGTCACGGATTCTGGCTGCACCCTCACCCCTTCTTTTGCTTCCAGGGCCTGGTGAAGCCCCCCTGAATACCTTCTGCCTGGCAGAAGCCTTCCCGTGAATTCGTCAACAATCACCACCTCTCCCTGGCGCACCACATAATCACGGTCTCGCTCAAAGATAACCTGGGCTTTCAGGGCTTGCTCTAAATGGTGCAGATATTTGATGCCTCGTTCCTGGTAAATGTCTTGGACTCCAAGCATTTTCTCTATCTTGTTGATTCCTTCGTCTAACATACTTACTGCCTTAAGCTTCTCGTCTACTTCAAAATCCGGCCCCTGCTTGAGGTTTGGAACAATGTTGGCAAACTCGTGGTACCAATGGGAACTTTCCATATCTGGAGCAGAGATAATCAGTGGGGTGCGCGCTTCGTCAATGAGGATTGAATCAACCTCGTCAACAATTGCGTATTGATGCCCTCTCTGCACCATCAAAGAAAGATCAGAAGCCATATTGTCTCTTAGGTAGTCAAAGCCAAACTCATTGTTCGTCCCATAGGTAATATCAGCTGCGTATGCTTCTTTTCTTGTTGAGGGCTTCAAATATTTTTTAAACAACTTGAAACTCCCTTGGAGATCCCGTTGTTCGTCAGTTTCGCTATCTTCATACGCAGGATCGTATATATAGGAAGTATCATGCGTAATGCATGCAACCCTCAGCCCCAGGGCATAAAAAATCTGGCCCATCCACACGCAGTCTCTCTGGGCAAGGTAATCATTCACCGTTACGATGTGCACCCCTTTGCCTTCCAGAGCGTTCAGGTACGCGGGAAGAGTTGCGGTTAAGGTTTTTCCCTCTCCTGTTCTCATCTCCGCAATCTTCCCTTGGTGAAGCGCTATGCCGCCTAGTAGCTGAACGTCAAAATGGCGCTGGCTGATTTCTCTTCTTGCCGCTTCCCGCACCAAAGAAAAAGCCCCAGCCAAGCACTGGTCAAACGGAGTTCCCTGCGCAATCTTTTCTTTGAGCTCTTTGGTTTTTTCTTTGAGCGCGTCTGAAGAAAGCTCCTGGAGGTTTTGCTCCAGCAATCCTATCTCTGTAATAAGAGGAGTGAAAGATTTAAGGGAGTGCGCTTGCGCGTTTCCAAAAACTTTTTCAAGAAATCCCATCTGGTAGCATGCCCCGTTTTAGTGTTTGTATGAAAACTTTCTTTGGCTTAAGTTCTTTTTGCAAAAACTCAAGAGCTTTTTTTGGCTTCACGTTTTTGCCGCAAGTAAAAATATCCACGGCCATATATCCTATCTCAGGCCAGGTATGAATTGCAATATGGGACTCTGCAACCAACACCACGCCTGTTAAACCACAGGGAGAAAACGCATGGAGAGAAATTTCAAGAGGAATACTGTTTGCTTCCTTTGCCGCTCTTAACAAAAGACGCTTGAGCTGTTGTACGTTCTCAATATCCTTTGGGGACCAAAAATCAGCGACAACGTGAACCCCTATAAATTGCGGAATCCGTGATTCTTTCATCTCCTCTCTTATTATTATATGGGGTTCTTTTAAAAAAAACAACCCCGCCAGGTACAGTCCTGTACCTGGCGGGTGTAAAGAAAAGATAAGCTTATCTCTTCTTTTTCTTTCCTCCTTTTTTCTTTGCCATGTATGTGTTTTCCGGATTCCCGGATATGGTTAAGTTACAAGATGGTGTTATGAGAAGCAACATCGACGTTTCTTTTTTTGCTGCCCGCATACCTCTGCATTCATTTTTTCACTTGCAGCGCGTCGTGTCAATGTGGATAACTTATTTCCCTGCTGGGAATACTATAAAAATTCAATTTCTTCTTCCAAGTTCACAGAAAACCGCTTTTTTATTGCCCTCTTGACCTTTTCAATCAGCGTTCTCACGTCTTTGGCCCTTGCTCCGCCCAAGTTCACCATGTAGTTGGGGTGTTTTTCTGAAACCTGCGCGCCTCCTTGTCTTAGACCCTTCAATCCTGCCTGATGCACAAGAAATGCGGTAGGAACAACAGGAAACGGATCAACTTTCACGGCAGGCTTCACAAAATCCTGCAGTTTCAATGGGATCAATTTCAAATCGCAGTTTTTAAAAATGCTCCCGGCGTTGGGAAACTCAAGAGGATGGCGCTCTTTGCGATAGCGAATGTGGTCTTGGGCCGCCTCCTCTATAAGTTTTTTGTTCCCTTTCTTCAGCTGGAAAACCGCAGAAAGAACAATCCATTTCTTGTGTTTAAAAATGGAAGAGCGATAGGAAAACTGACACTCTTTATTTGAAAGTTTTCTAATCCCTCCTTTTTCGTCAACGCACTCAACAGAAACCAGGGAATCTTTCACCTCTCCTCCAAACGCGCCCGCGTTGCCCCGCACTGCTCCTCCTACAGTTCCTGGCAATCCGCCTGCCCATTCCAAACCTGCCAGTCCCTTTTTGCCTGCTGCAAGAACAATTGCAGGGAAAGAAACGCCAGCTTCAGCATACAATCTGGTATTTAGTATTTGGTATTTAGTATTTAGTATTTTAATTACAAGGCCATTGAACCCTTGGTCTGAAATAAGGACATTGCTCCCCTCTCCCAAAATAAAAAAGGATATGCGCAATTTCTTTGCGGCGCCTGCCGCTTTTAGAATATCTCTGCTTGATTTTGCAACAAAAAAATACCGCGCTTTCCCGCCAATCTGAAACGTCGTATGGGGAGCAAGCGGTACATCTTTGCACACTCCTGGCAACAGCTTCTCAAGCTTTCCTATCATAGTCTCCTAATGGATCGGGAGAGTGAACTCCAACTGTAAGTCTTTGTGGGTACATGCCTCCCGATCCGCTTTCTATTGTACTTAAAAACCCTCCTTCGCACAAGGCTAC